>JAYEFP010000120.1:0-8217 GCA_034715975.1 Candidatus Bipolaricaulota bacterium
CAAGACACTCAACCCGTTGAACGATCGCCTCGCCGATCGCAGACCAAGCTTCTACTAGACCCTAAATTGACTGATTGAGAGACTGATTGATTTAGCGATTGAATCATCGGATCATTGAGCCATTGAATCATTGAATCATTGAGTCATTGAGTGATTGTTTACACTGGTTACCGTTACATCTTTTTCTGCTAAGTTATCTTTCATCTTTTCAATCCTCCGCTTCCTCGCTCACTCAATTATTCAATGCTCCGCTCTTCCAATCACTCAATCTCCCGATGATTCAATCATTCAATTTCGCGATCTCCCGATCACTCAATCACTCAATTCCTCGGCCCCCTGATCATTCACTCTCTCAATTCCCCGATCCTCCGATGACTTAGTCTTCGGCTCTTTTCAATCACTCAATCTCCCGCTCACTCAATCACTCAATTCTCCAATCTCCCGATCACTCAATCATTCAATCATTCAATTTCTCAATGATTCAATCTCTCAATCCGGCGCCCTCGGGCGACGTGCGTTGACTTCATCCGTCTCTACCGCCACAATCGGGACATGATGTTCACAGGAAAGGTACGCGCCACTATCTCTTCGCACTCGATGCTGCAACCGAGAGAGAAAATCCTCGTTGCCGTCTCCGGTGGTGTGGATTCGACAGTCCTTCTGGATATCCTCTATCGGTTGGCGCAGGAATACGGTGTGAATCTTGCTGTAGCCCACCTCGACCATCGGCTGCGAGGTGAAGAATCTGAGGAGGATGCGCGTTTCGTATCGCAGCTCGCTGAGCAATACGGGCTACCACTGATCAGCGAGTCGATAGATGTTGGAGCAGTGGCGGCGGAGAAGAAGATGGGAATCGAGGAGGCGGCACGGGTGGTACGAATGAGATTCTTACGGGAGACGATGGCGAGGGTCGGCGCGGCGAAGATCGCCATTGGGCACACGGCGAACGACCTTGCCGAGACGATGCTGTTCAACCTCATTCGCGGCACGGGAACGACTGGCCTTGCGGGGATTAGGCCAGTGAATCCGCCGTTTGTTCGTCCGTTGATCGATGTCACCCGCGCGGAGGTTGTTGCTTACGCGCATGAACACAACCTCTCTTGGCGGGAGGACCGGTCAAACACCGACACGTCGTTCACCCGGAACCGTATCCGTCACGAGCTCATCCCTCTTATTGAAGAACTAAACCCCAACCTGATTATGTCACTGTCGCGCACAGCGGAAATCGTTCGCGAAGAACGAGATGCGTTTTCCGAGCTCCTCGATCGACTGTGGAAGGAGGTTCTAAGCGAGACATCGGAAAACATGGTCCGCCTCGATCGTACGTATCTGGCTATGAGTCCGATGGGAATTAGGCGTGCTTTACTGCGCCGTGGATTGAAGCGCGTGCGCGGTGATTTGCAGGGAATCGGCAAGGTACACATTGATGCCTTGTGCCAGCTAATTACCTCTCCTCGCACCCACGGTGAACTCCATCTTCCCAGTATTCTCGCCCGCGTGCAGGGAGGCCACCTCATTTTGACGGTACCCCACGCCAAGCAGGCCGCGATGGCCCCACGTGAGGTGTCACTCGGGAGGGCGGACTTCACGTCGTTTGGGATCGCGCTTGATCTTGCGATTGTCCCCTGGAAAGGAGAGTTCGATTCTCTCAAGGAGAAGGATGAGAATGCCGAGATCGCCGATGCGGACAAGGTATCGTTTCCACTGCTTCTGCGCACGCGTTTGCCAGGGGACCGCTTCTCGCCCCTTGGCCTCTCCGGGACGAAGAAACTCAAGGACTTCCTGATCGATTCCCGGGTTCCATTCTACAAACGCGATCTGATTCCGCTCCTGTGTGATCGAGAGCGTATAATCCTGGTAGTTGGAGAGAGGTTGTCTAATTCCGTGCGCGTCGATGAAGAGACGCAACGGGTGCTCATCATACGTTGGAAGGAGACTACGTGACCACAGTTCTTATCTTTGCTGGAACATTGATTGTGCTTGTTGGTGTACACGAGGGAGGACACTTCCTTGTGGCCAAGCTCACCGGTGTGTACGTGCATGAGTTCGCCATCGGCTTTGGCCCAAAGCTTGCCTCTTTCCAAAGACGTGAGACCCGCTATTCACTGCGAGCGATCCCATTTGGCGGGTACGTGAGACTTGCGGGGGAGGACCGACAGGAGGAGAACGTGGAGGTGCCTCCCGAACGGCTCCTCTACAACAAGCCGCCGTCTGTCCGCATCCTGATCAGCCTAGCTGGACCAGCAGCAAACCTTCTGACAACGTTCGTCGTCATCCTGCTGGTTCTGTGGGGATTTGGTATGCCGCTTCTGCAGGTAGCTGGCGTTGTGCAGGGGGAACCGGCTGAGGGTGTACTGCAACCGGGAGACCTGGTTCTTGATATCGATAGTCATCCCGTGTTCAACATTGATGCGTTGGCGAGCATCGTTCAACGAGCAGCGGGTAATTCGGTCAGCATTCGGATCGAGCGAGACGGGAAGATTGAGACCTACGCCATCACCCCTCAGTTTCTCCCCGATGAGGAACGGTACGTTGTCGGGGCGTACTTTCTTACCACGACGTACACGAACGAGATCACGCGCGTCGATGCGGCATCCATCCTCGCCAAGGCTGGCCTTACTGACGGTGATCGCATCGTAGCGGTGGAAGGGATGCCGGTGACTACCGGCGTGGGGGTCGTTGATCGCCTGAGCGCGATACTCCCGCAGGATTCAGTGTCGCTGAGCGTTATCCGGGGAGGAGCACAGGTGGAACTGAACGCCGTGAGTGCTGGCTATAATGTGACTTCTCTGATCGACGGCGTGGACTTTGCTAACACGGGCGTCGTCATACGCAGACCTGGATTTGCCGCTGGGGTTACACTCGGAGCGGGTCAGTTTGCCGGTTACATACGGATGATGGTCAGCGGACTGCGCGATGTGATCACGCACCGCATCGCGGCGAGCAAAGCAATTGCTGGACCGGTAGGGATTGCGAACTTCCTTGGAGAAGGGTTCAGACAAGGGCCGTCGGTATTCCTGCAAATCTTCTCCTATCTCAGTCTCAGCTTGGGATTGTTCAACCTGATACCGTTTCCCGCCCTTGATGGGAGCCGTGCTGCGTTCGCTATGTACGAAATTGTGCGTGGCAAACCAATCCCGCTGAAGCAGGAGGGAATGATTCACTTCATAGGATTCATAATCCTAATTGGGATCATGCTTCTTATCACCTATCAGGACATCTTGAAGCTTTTTCAGGGTTCCTGATCATTTTGAGTGGGTAACTTGGCGCTGAATTCGTAGGAGACGAATGCCAAAGAGAATTCACCACGAAGAGCACGAAGAATGGAATTTGATGAATTGCCAAATCGGATAATTGGTCGCACTCTTGAGGTGCACCGAGAATTGGGGCCAAGGTTACTGGAGTCGACGTATGAGCAATGCCTTTCGCGCGTGCTTAGGCTGAAGAGGATGGGCTTTGAGGTTCAACATCCACTTCAATGTCACGAAGCTCAAGAATCTAATCAATCGCTTTGTTCTTTGACTCCTCGGGGGATGTAGTAAACAGGACCGGCTACTACACCCCCAAGTGATCTTCGTGACCTTCGTGGTAAAATGGCTGGCTCTGTGAGAGCCTTACCGCTTGACTCTTTACTTTGGATGCTCACTTGAAACGACAAAGAGCCTCTTTCAGTGAGCGTCACGCTCGATGAGTGCCACACAGAACGCGGAGATACCTTCGGCACGACCGATCGCACCCATGCCCTCGCTGGTTGTGGCTTTCAACCCGATTTGTTCGGGGGACAGATGGATGATCGTCCCGATCGCTTCTTTCATTGACGGAAAGTGCGGCGTAAGCTTTGGTTCCTGTGCAATCACCGTGATATCGACGTTTACCGGGCGCCATCCACCACGAGATAGGAGTGAGATCACCTGTTCGAGTAGAGTGAGGCTGGAGATGCCACGATAACGTTCATCTGTGTCGGGAAAGTGTGTTCCGATGTCGCCCAATCCGGCGGCACCGAGGAGTGCATCGCACAGGGCATGCGTGAGGACATCGGCGTCGGAATGCCCGAGGAGTCCGCGTGTATGAGGGATCGTGACGCCACCGACAACAAGAGGCCGTCCCTCGGTGAAGCGGTGAAAATCAATCCCCAGGCCGACATGGGATTGAGTCATTGAACCATTCTGGGATTGAGAGATTTAGCGATTGAATCATTGAGAGAGTGAGCCATTGAGTGATTGAGTGATTGAATCATTGAGCGATTGTTTACACCGGTTACCGTTACATCTTTTTCTGCTAAGTTATCTTTCATCTTTTCAATCCTCCGCTTCCTCGCTCACTCAATTATTCAATGCTCCGCTCTTCCAATCACTCAATCTTCCGATCACTCAATCACTCAATTCCCTGGTTTTTGCGCGCTGTTTGCCTTGATGCGGCAAGGATTGCCAGCAACTCGTTAGCTTCCTTCATCAAGCCACGGAGTTTCTCCTCAGAGACGACTCCCGATTCCACAAGAAGCTCTAACCAGAATACCGTTTCATCGGCCTCTTCGACAACTACGCCAAGCTTGGCCGTGAACTCCGCTTTCGATCGTGCACGACATGCCGCGCGATAGTTGGCGGCAACAGATGTGCCTGAACGAAGCACCTGCCTACCTATGATTCCTGCCTCTGCTGTGTTTGGCAAGCCCCTAAACGCCCGTATGATCCGCAGGGCAAAGGTCTTCGTGCGCGCCTGCAGCTCTTTTGCTTTTTTTAATGAGTTCTCTTCCGCTTTTCCAATCACTCAATCTCCCGATCACTCAATCACTCAATTCTCCAATCTCCCGCTCACTCAATCTCTCAATTACACCGCGCACCACTTGACTGGCGAGAGCGGGGTTGAACCCACGACGGATAAGAAATGAAGTAGTCCGCTGCATTTGCTTAGCGCGATCGAGGCTTGAATACCTGGCAAGGCGAGTTTGCGCCAGGCTCAGCGCAAGCTCCTTCTCTTTCTCTGCAGGATAGAGCTTCTCCAGCGTCTCATCGACTGTCCCCTTATCGATTCCCTTGTCAGCAAGCTCTTGCTTGATCGCACGTCGCGACAAGGGATGGTGCAGTAAGCGATCTTCTACCCATACCTTCGTGAATACCTCATCATCCAGAAGTCCGGCTGCCTTCGCTGTAGCCACGGCCTTTTCTGTCTCCTGATCCGTGAACCTAAGCGCCAGCAACCGACGACGCACCTCGGCCACACTTCGCGGCCGGTAGCGCAGAAGACGCATTAGTGCTTGCCAAGGATCACGTGGCGTCGGGGGCCTCCTCCTCAGTTGCTTCGGGCGGTTCAGGGTTCAATCCTGCTTTCTCTCGAATCGCCGCTTCGATTTCGTCGGCGAGCTTTGGATCTTCTTCAAGGGCCTTGGCACTGTTGCCGATCCCCTGTCCAAGCCGGTTATCACCGAACGAGTACCACGAGCCGCTGCGCGAGATGATTCCCAGTGCTTCACCAGTGTTCAACAGATCGCGGGAGCGAACGATTCCTTTGCCGTAGATTACGTCGAACGTAGCTTCTTTGAATGGAGGCGCGACCTTGTTCTTGACCACACGTACGTTAACATGCGTTCCTACCTGGTCACTGCCTTCCTCAATGCGTCCTGAGTGCCACATGTTTAACCTAAGTGAGGCGTAGAACTTAAGTGCCCGCCCGCCGGAGGTGGTGGTGGATGGGCCGAAACGGCTCCCGCTAATCATCGAACGGAGCTGGTTAGTGAATACGACAGTTGTCTTTGATTGAGAGATCGCACCAGAGAGTTTACGCATTGCCTGACTCATCAAGCGTGCCTGCAGGCCCACCTGGGAATCGCCCATCTGCCCTTCGATCTCCGCCAGCGGAACAAGCGCCGCCACCGAGTCGATAACGATGATGTCCACCGCCCCACTGCGCGTAAGCTGTTCTGTGATCTCCAGCGCCTGTTCACCTGAATTTGGCTGCGATAGAAGCATGTGGTCGAGGTCTACGCCAAGGGCACGCGTGTACTTCGGATCAATGGCGTGTTCCGCATCGATGAATGCCGCGATGCCATCGCGTTTCTGAACCTCGGCGATCATATGCAACGCCAACGTCGTCTTACCGCTCGACTCAGCACCGAAGACCTCAATGATCCGTCCCCGCGGGATTCCGCCTACACCCAGGGCGATATCGAGGGCCAGCGATCCGCTGGGGATCGTCTCCACCTGTAGCACTTGCGCCCCATCGCCGAGCCACATGATCGCCCCATTACCGTATGCCTTCTTGATCTGCTTTAGCGTGCTCTCAAGTACCTCTTGCTTACCCATTCAATGTGCCCCCTGGATTTCTGATCTTGCTGGTATTCTATGAGATAGAACGAAGGAGTGCAAAACTTTAGAGCATGAACGCGAATTTGCAGAGATGTACCGTTTGTGCCACACTCCGAAGGAATGGAGGTGCCTCATGGCCAAAACTTCAGCGGTTCACGCCCGTATAGAACCTGAGTTGAAGAACGAAACGGAAGAAGTTTTCCGCCACTTGGGATTGTCCGTTACACAAGCAATAACCCTTTTCTACAAGCAAGTGCAAATGCGCAAGGGCCTGCCATTTGACGTTATCATCCCCAATGAGGCTACACTCAAGACGTTTGAGGATACGGATGCAGGTCGCAACATAACGGTGTGCGAAAATCCAGAGGATATGTTCAACAAGCTGGGAGTTTGATGCTTACCCCGGTCTACACGGCACAGTTCGCTAGGGACATCAAGAGGATAAAGAGGCGAAAGAGAGACCTGGGAAAGCTCAAGGTAATGGCTCCTTGCTGTTTCGAGTAGGTAGTGGCTTCTAGTTTCGGTTTACACGGGACGTATGCCGATTGCAAAGCAAGGCCGGAGGTCAGAAAGAATTCACCACGAAGGACAGGAAGAATGGAATTCGGCTCAAGCGCACATCTGCAATCGGGCGAGTGCAAGAGCGGAAAGAGATAGTCGTAAGTCTAAATGAAGCCCATAGTCCAAAGCTCAACGTGGCACCCCAATGGAGTAGTATTCCACAGGGCAGGCAAGCTGCTCACGCTACAAGAGAAAAGGTCTTGGGTAGTGCCGGGAGCTCGCCATGCATGGCATGCCATGTATGGATTGCCTCCGACGTTGCGCTTGTCCTCTGAACCCTCGGGGGTGTAGTAAACAGGACCAGTTACTGCACCCCCCAAGTGTTCTTCGTGCCTGCCTGTCCTTCGGACGCAGACAGGCCCTTCGTGGTGAAATGAGTCCATTACACAGCTTTGTACTTTTGCGAGAGTCTTGGTGCTCGACCTTTCTCTTACGTTGCCCATTCCTGTCTGCCTCCTGCCTGTCCTTCGGCCCTGTTTGCGTGCGCCTGCCTGTGCGTGTCCGCACGCAGACAGGGACACGCACAGGCAGACGCAGACAGGCGAAACGACGAAGAGCCAAGGTAATCGTATCCTAGTTTTGCTACATAGCCGGGCAAGGAGTGCTGGTAGGACATCCGTTACGATGCTTTACTTTATAACTCCAGTACGGTATTATTAGCTTTGTATTACTCGCGACGCGAGAGACGCAAGGAGGTTGCTTTGTTGATAGGTCGTGTAAGTTCCAAAGGGCAGTTGACGATCCCCAAAATGATCCGGGACTACCTGGGAATCAGTGCTGGGGATCGAGTGACCTTTATCATCCGAGATGGCGAGGTGATCTTCTACCCCGTAAAGGGGACACTACTCGATTTGCGGGGATCCATCAAACGCGCCGGGCATGCGCAGAATTTCGATGATGTTCGTAACACTGTGAAAGGAGAGATAGCCAAGAAGGCGGTGCGCGTTGACAGAGAAGAATAGAGGACGAGAGCCAAAGGGATTCATCGACACTAATATCCTTCTTCGGTATCTCCAGAACGATCTTCCTGAACAAGCCGACGCAGTGGAAGCCCTCCTTAAGCGTGCTGCAGCAGGTAATGCTAGCCTTGCAACCAATGTAATGGTTATTGCTGAGCTCGTGTGGACCTGCGAGTCGTTCTATAAGCTTTCCAAGCAAGAGATCCGGGACACGGTCCTGATGATTCTGAATACTCCTGGCCTTCAAGTAGAGAATCATGATCTGTTGCTTCAGGCAACTTTGCTCTACGCCGATCAAAACATTGATTTTATAGATGCCTATAATGGTTGTTGGGCAAAGAATCAGAAAATCCCGCTTGTCTTCACGTTTGACCAACGCCATTACAAGCGTATCC
>JAYEFP010000121.1:0-8215 GCA_034715975.1 Candidatus Bipolaricaulota bacterium
ATTTCGCGTTGGAGATTCAAGTATATCACGAATGGCGCGAATGATGCGAATGGCACGAATAGGTACACAACGCCTCTTAAATGGAGATTGTCGTTCGAGTAATTCGTGCCCGCGTATTCGAGTAATTCGTGATTCATCTTTGGCATTCCTGGTTCCATTTCTTGTTGCACCAGCGACCATTGTTCTGAGACATGTTGACAGGCTCCTCTCTGCAGGCTAAGATGATCGTTGTTGCCGAGGTGGCGGAATTGGCAGACGCGCATGGTTGAGGGCCATGTGGACATAAACGTCCGTGCGGGTTCAAGTCCCGCTCTCGGCACCACCAAAACTACGCTTACTATGCCGGAGATGCCCAATTATGCGAATCCTATTGGATGTCATGGGCGGAGATCTCCCGCCGCACGAGCTTGTGAAAGGGGGAGTTGCTGCCGCACATAGACTCGATATCGATATCCTTTTCTCCGGTAATTCGGACGCAATAAGCAATGCGCTTTCCAAGCTGCACGAACATGAAAATGGCAGATTTTCCATCCTTCCTTCATCTCAGGTAATTGCGATGACAGAGCCCCCTGTACAGGCGGTGCGCAAGTGGAAGGACTCTTCCTTGGTCAACGGCTTAGTTGCGCTGAAGGAGCGCACCGTAGACGCTTATGTCTCCCCGGGGAATACTGGCGCGGTGGTTGCGGGCGCGATCTTCATTGTTGGCCGAATCGAGGGGATTCCCCGACCGGGAATCGCGGCAACGATTCCCACTCTGTCTGGACGCGAAATCGTTGTCATCGATGTGGGAGCAAACGTCGACTGCGCAGCGGATCACCTCCTTCACTTTGCCTTAATGGGGGCGACGTATGCGCGCGATGTGCTAGGAATTGCCCAGCCAACCATCGGCCTGTTAAACATCGGGACCGAGCAATCAAAGGGGAATAAGCTCGTCCACCGTGTGTACGACCTTCTTGCCAATGCCTCACTGCCATTCGCTGGAAACGTTGAAGGGCACCACCTATTGACGGAGCGGCCAGTCGACGTTGTCGTATGTGACGGTTTCACCGGAAACGTGTTTCTAAAGACCCTTGAAGGGGGAATCTCAGCTATGTCGAACATGATAAAAAAAGGTGTCAACAGGAATGTGCGAGGTAAGTTAGGGGGCTTGATGCTACGACCAGTCTTCTCCTCTCTCCGTAAGAAGCTTGCTTACAATCGATTGGGCGGCGCACCGCTACTTGGTGTAAACGGAAGCATCGTCATTGCCCACGGTCGCTCGGATGCCCTGGCGATCGAATCGGCGATCGATGTCGCCTACCGCGCGGTCAAGTGCCGTCTGAATGAGACGATGGCCAAAGGGATGTCCGGGTGGGATGAAAGTGGGCGCTAAGATCATCGGCAGCGGCAGCTACTTGCCGCAGAAGTGTGTGTCCAATCTGGACTTGGAACAGATAGTCGATACGTCGGATGAATGGATTGTCCGCCGCACTGGAATTCGGACTCGCTATCTGCTGGAACCGGGTGAGAACCCGGCGAATATGGGAATCGCCGCCGCAAAGCTTGCATGTGAAGAGGCGCAGGCGCGGCTTGAGACGATCGATTTGTTAATTGTCGCGACGAACTTTCCGGACATGATCTGCCCCGGCTCTTCTCCGTTCATCGCCTCCGGCCTTGGGCTCGATCAAACACCGTTCTTCGACCTGAAAGCAGGATGCTCGGGATTCGTCTACGCGATGGCGATCGCCGATGGTCTGATTCGCGCGGGATTGTATGAACGCATCCTCCTTGTGGGCAGCGAAGCTCTATCGCGCGTGACGGATTGGAGCGATCGCAAGACCTGTGTCCTATTCGGAGATGGTGCCGGCGCCGTTCTTCTGGAAGCGGGAGAGACCGATGAGGGCGTCTTGGGAAGCGCGATCTTCGGGGACAACGACAAGGCCCTCCTCCTCCACATGCCGGCAGGAGGGACGCGTACCCCAGCCGACAGCTCCACGCTGCAAGACGGAGGTCACTTCCTAAAGATGGAGGGCGCAGGCGTCTACCGCAGCGCAGTTCCGATGATGGAACAGGCTACTCGCGCTGCTCTCGCCGCCGCATCACTCGATCTGGATGATGTAGACTGGATAATCCCGCATCAGGCGAACATCAGGATCATTAACTCTTTGGCCATACGCCTGCATGTGAGTAAGGAAAAGATAATCACGAACCTAGATCGTGTAGCGAACACATCCACCGCGTCGATCCCTATCGCGCTCGACGAGGCGCGCAGGGATGGGAGGATCAACAGCGGCGACGTTGTTGTCATGACCGCCTTCGGCGCGGGGGTTACGTACGGAGCAGTGGTGGTCCGTATCTGATCATGAAGAGCAAGATTGCGTTCCTCTTTCCCGGGCAAGGGACCGTTCCGAATCATCTGCCCCCTGATTGTAAGCGCAGCGAAACGCTGCTTAGGCTTGCCGCGCAGGCGGAAATACCGGTTGGCAAGTGGCTACAAAAGGGGGATACCAATCGGCTTTCGCAAACAGAGTTTGCTCAGCCGGCAATCTTCATCGACAGCATGGGCAAGGACGAGGCCCTGCGCTCCTGTGGGATCATCCCTTCGGTCGTTGCCGGACACAGTCTCGGAGAGTACGCTGCCCTAGTCTCTGCCGGGGTGCTGACGCCGGAATCCGCGTTGCAAGTAGTGATACGCCGTGGCCACTTGATGGGACAAGTGTGCAGAGGAGGGATGGCGGCGATTCTGAAGCTATCTCGCGAAGAAGTCCAAACGGTCTGCACACGCGTCGGTGATGGAGTGAATATGGCCAACATCAATGGCCCGACGCAGATTGTCATATCCGGAGATGAGACCGCGTTGGAACACGCGATGGCTGCATGCGAAGAGCTGGGCGGACGCGCAATCAGGCTGAACGTCTCCGGGCCGTTCCACTCGCCGCTGCTTGCCCCGTCGCAGACTGATCTCGCGCCCCTTATCGAAGAGCTAGTATTTCATTCCCCTTCGACTGCGTACGTCTCCAGCATGAGCGGCCTGATGGAGGAAGACCCTGACGCCATCAAGGCTCTCCTATTGACACAGATCACGGCGTGCGTACAGTGGGTAGATACGATCGAGTCGCTCGCGCGGATGAACATACAACGAGCGATCGAGGTCGGGCCGGGAAAGGTACTGACCAACTTGGGAAGGCGGATCACGGACAAGATCGAGTTCATCACGTTCGAGGAGGCGACCGATGGGATTATTTGACGACCGCGTGGCGATTGTGACTGGAGGAACGCGCGGGATCGGAAGGGCGATCGTCGATCTTCTGCACAGCGAGGGCTGCTCCATTGCTGTCTTCGCGCGCAATCGCGCAATGGGAGAGGCATTGCAGGAGGAGGTGGAGCATTGCCGCTTTCACGCGGTCGACGTATCTGACGGCGAGCAAGTGCGCGCGGCGGTGCGCGCGGTGCATGAGGAATTTGGGCGCATCGACTTCCTCGTCAACAACGCCGGCATCACGCGCGATCAGCTAATACTGCGTATGGAGACAAAAGTTTGGCGCCAGGTAATTGGCGTCAACCTGGAGGGTGCCTACAATTGCATTCGTGCCTGCCTGCGGTATATGGTTCGAGCGAAGAGTGGGGCGATTGTCAGTATGGGTTCCGTCATTGGTGATACGGGGAATGTCGGTCAGGCAAACTACGCAGCGAGTAAGGCGGGGCTGATCGGACTATCGCGTAGTGTGGCCAAGGAAGTCGGCTCGCGCGGAATCAGGGTAAACGTAGTCTCTCCCGGATTCATCAAGACGGAGATGACTGATTCCTTGGGCGATAGCGTGATTAGAGAGTACTTGGCGCGTATCCCGTTGAGGCGGGAAGGGACAGCAACTGAGGTGGCGCAAGTGGTTGCGTTCTTGCTTTCTGCCCAAGCTTCCTATATAACTGGGCAGGTTGTTGGCGTGAACGGGGGAATCTTTCCCTAATCAAGCACAAGGTAGGAGGAGGTTTGTGTACGATGGATGATATAGCGAGTAAGGTACGTACGATCATCGCTGATCAGCTTATGGTCGATCCGGATGAAGTAACCGACGAGGCGTCTTTCGTCGAGGATCTTGGAGCGGACTCCCTGGACACGGTCGAACTGATCATGGAGTTCGAGGACGAATTCGCCGTAGAGATATCAGATGAAGATGCGGAGAAGATCTCGACCGTTGGTGAGGCAATTGTCTACATGAGCAAACTCATGGGAGACAAGAAGGAGTAGTAGCTGCGCGCCCCAAGGGACAACGAGACGCGATTGTCCCTCTTTTCTTTCCCTTTGGAACTACGTACGATCATGGGAATCGCCATTGGCATAACAAGGAAACGAGCGCGCTGGAGTTCCGTGTGTGAGGAAGCTAACCAAAAAAGGGATGAGTGGATGCCCGACATGTGTTCTCGCACGATTGGCGATTTTCTGCAGGGTGTTGCTTTCTCGATTGCGACACCAGACGGAGGGAGTGTGGCCATGCTTTCCGGGGCGATTGCAGCCGATCTGGGGTGCATGGTCTGCCGCCTCGTGATGAACAAGAAACCGAGTGATGATCTGGCAAACCTCAATGTGCGGATCAACCTCGCCTACATGCACGACAAAGAAGAGATCAAAAAGATCGAGACGGCAACAGAAGACATCGAGAGGCGGTGCTCCGACCTCTCAGCACGTGCCCTCTCCTCTATTGCAGCCCTATGACCCGCATCGGCCTGATATCCGATGTGCACGCAAACCTTCCCGCACTAGAAGCAGTCTTGGATGCGCTTGCCAAACGTGGTGTCGAGCGCATCGTCTGTTGTGGAGATCTCGTTGACTACGCTCCCTGGCCAATCGAAGTGATTGCCCGTCTGCGGGAGATGGATGTCGTGAGTGTGCAGGGGAACCACGACGCTGCCGCGGCCGGGGTCTTTCCTATAGATGGCTTTGCTGAAGAAGCGCGGGCAACGGTAGATTGGACTCGCGCAATCCTCTCGTCCAACGAGATGAGGTTTCTAGCTGGGCTTGAGCAGACTCATACCGAAGAAGACTTTGTTATGGTTCACGGCAGCTTACGCGGTCCATTGTGGGAGTACGTGCGCGATCCATTCGTCGCTGAGGAGTGTTTTGCTCTCCTCGCGCGGCCACTCGGCTTCTTCGGACACTCGCACATCCAGGGTGGGTTCATGCGTGTTTCCGGTCAGGTGAAGGGGATCGATCCACAGAAGGAGCTTCATATCCTTCCAGGCGGGAAGTACCTGGTCAATCCGGGCAGTGTAGGGCAGCCGCGCGACGGCGATCCCCGTGCTGCATACGCAGTGATCGATCTCGATCACGATCGTAACATGGGAAGGGTGACCTTCGAGCGGGTCTCCTACGATATTGCGGCTGTGATGCGTGCGATTGATCGCGCCGGGTTACCGCACTGGTTGGCACAGCGCCTGGAGGTTGGAAGGTAGGATGGAAAAAGAAGAGCTGAGGGTCGCAACGTTTGCTGGCCGCCGGACGGAGCCGATGATCGTGGCTGTCACCGAGGATCTCTTCCCAAACTGCGGGATGATTCCCAACGCGTTGATCGCGATCGTTGATTCATGAAACAAGGACGTGGCTTCGCCGACTACCGCGGAATCATTCCGGATTGGGAGGAGTTCCTCGCCGCCTGTGCTCGCCCATTGCCGCTTACGATCAGAATCAACACACTGCGTGCAACTTCGGAGAAAGTCTACAAACGCCTGACGGGCAAGGGATTCTCACTCTCTCCTATCGCCTGGGCGGATAACCTCCTCCTTGTTGATTCCGCGCACGTCAGCAAGACGATCGAACACTGGTTGGGAATGTTCTACATTCAGGAGGCGGTGCAGACGCTTCCGGTGTGTGTCCTTGATCCCCAGCCGGGCGAGACAATCCTCGACATGGCCGCCGCCCCTGGGGGAAAGTGCACGCACATTGCTTCCTGCATGCGCAATCGCGGACCGCTAATCGCCAACGAACCAGTGGGCAAGCGGCAACCGGCGCTGATGGCAAACATCAATCGCCTAGGCGTGCTCAACGCCACCGTGACGTCTTATCGCGGCGAATCCTTCCCGATGCACACTCATTTTGATCGCGTTCTTCTTGACGCCCCCTGTTCAGCAGAGGGGACGATTCGCAAGGAGCCCTCCTTGCGCGATGGGGCAACGGTATCGACGATCGCGCGTCTTTCTCGTTTGCAACGGCGACTGATCCTGCAGGCATACGACCTACTGAAGCCAGGAGGGACGCTGGTCTACTCGACGTGTACCTTTGCTCCCGAAGAGAACGAGGGAACTGTTTCATACCTGCTCTCCAAGCGGGATGCGCTCCTCGAACCGATCACGCTTTCGTTCGAGGCAGAGGCTGGAGTTACATCATGGAACGACGAGGAATACGCCTCTGAAGTCTCGCGATGCGTGCGGATATATCCCCACCACATCGATAGCGGAGGAGGGTTCATTGCCCGCATACAAAGACCTGCATAAGGAGGTTGCCTCTTTCTTCTCTTCCCGTTTCGGCGTTGTACGGGAGGCGCTGGAGGAGCTTAGCTTCGTCGAACGAGGAGGAGGCGAGATCTGGGCGACGAGTGCGCCAACTCCAACCGGAATAGCGTCGAGCCGTCCAGCGGGGGTGCGCATCCTACGCCGCATGCCTCGTGGTCTCAAACCAACGACTGTATTCCTCTGCCTGTTGGGTGACCGGATAACTACTGCGCGGATGGAAGTGGAGGATGTCGCTGTCCTCCGGCCACTTCTCCTTGGGCAACCTATTGCCTACACAATCGATGATGGCTACGTTGCCATCTCCTACTGCGATGATGTCCTCGGCTGTGGCGTGGCTAAGGATGGAAGAGTGCGTGCGCTGATTCCCACCCAGAAGCGGCGTGAGCTGCTGGGATGTTTGGAATCGGAATATAGCTCTGATAAATCGGGCTCTGTGTGATTTCAAGCGGGTAACTGAAGAGGAAGCTTCAAACGCCACAACTCTTGTCACAGATGTACAAAACTGCTTTACCACGAAGGGCACGAAGGGCACGAAGGAATCAGAGGACGAAGCACTGGATCCCGCGGGGGGAGTAATAGCCTGTTTACCACATCTTCCAAGGGAACATCTACACAGCCAATGCCGCATTTGACAGCTTACGCCGTTCCATTCTTCGTGCCCTTCGCGTCCTTCGTGGTGAATTCTTCTTGACATCAGTCCTGCAAGAACAGAACTAGAGGACACTACGCAGTTAAAATGACAAGGAACCATGAATTCGGACATCCGACACCAACACACCAGCCAATTGTGATTTTAGTCACGGAAATCCGCTCCCTTCTTCTGGTATGATGGATAGCGTGTATGAGGCAAGAATTGAGGAGGTAATAATGCATGGTAAAACGTGGCTTCTAACCGCCCTGGTACTACTGGGAACGCTTGTCTTTTCGGTGGCCGCTCTCGGGGCTACTCAGAGCATCGTCTTTGTTCTCGATGCGTCAAACAGCATGAACAAGCCGCTCGATAATGGATCTCGGCTCGATGCCGCCAAGGCGGCGCTTGTCGATCTGTGGCAGACGCTTCCAAGCGAAACAGATGTCGGCTTATACCTGTTTGGACATCGGGTCGGGAAGGAAGATAGGGATGCAAGTTGTCAGGATATCGAGCCTCTTTTCCCGATTCGCCCGTTCGAGGATTCCCTGCGTGGTGACATGATAGCTGCTGTTGGTGGTGTAGCGGCACAAGGATTAACACCGCTGGCAGATGTGCTCGTGCAGGCTTCAACTGCTCTTGCGTCCGCTCCCGGTAACCACACCATCATCCTGGTAAGCGATGGAGAAGAGACGTGTGGAGGGGATCCGCTTGTCGTTGCGCAGATGCTTGCTACGATGGATCCCCCTGTAGTGTTACACATCATCGGCCTCGATGTGGACCCGGGAGTGCGGGAAACCTTGACCGGAATGGCGCAGTCCACCGGCGGTAGTTACTACCAAGTCAGTCAAGCGCAGGATCTCTTGGCAGCACTCACTGCGGCGACCGCTACTGCGGCGACCGCGGTTGAACCGGTGCAAAGTGTGATCCCACCCGAGTACGCCGCAATGGGAATAACAAACGTCATCTACGGAACAGAGGGCAGCGACAGATTGTACGGAACTGCCGGCAACGATCTCATCTTCGGTCTTGGCGGCGATGATTTCATCATTGGTCTTGATGGCAACGACATTCTTATTGGAGGAGACGGTAATGACATCATCG
>JAYEFP010000122.1:0-2251 GCA_034715975.1 Candidatus Bipolaricaulota bacterium
TGTTTGACGAGGTGTTTCAAGATCGGAGCGGTGATGCGATAGGGAATGTTCCCCACCACGAAGGTTTTTTCACTGGCTAATTCCGCTGCAAGTGAGAAAGATAAGAAATCCTGACGGCGAATCTCAACGTTTCCCTGCTGTCCGACGGTCCGTTCGAGGATCTTTGCGAGCCGCCGGTCAAGCTCGACCGCGATAATATGGTCGGCGGTTCCTGCCAGCTCATGTGTAACCGTCCCCAACCCCGCGCCGATCTCCACGATCTCGCGGGGGTGAGCCTTTCTTACCTCATTGACAATCGAATCGAGTACGACACGATCAATGAGGAAATTCTGCCCAAGCCTCTTGCTCGGATGGATCCCCGCTTCCTTTAGCAGCGCGGCGACTTCCTTTTTCGATGTCAGGTTGCTACTTTGCAACGTGCTCTGCAATCCAGGTTGTGATCTCCTCGGTCACCCTGGCGTCGACTGGCTCACTTAGATGGCGATACGTGAGATTCGCCGCTTCCGGGTGATGGCGCATGAGGTGATTAAGATCGGGAAACTTATCGACTGTAACGTCCGTGTTTCCCGCTTCTTTGAGGGCGGAAGCAAGAAGGTCCGCCTCACCTTCCGGTACCTGATAGTCCTTCTCTCCCTGCACGATCAACACCGGGCACGTCACTTTCCCGATACTTTCAATTGGATCGTGCTGGAAGTGCTGGCGCAGCCAGGACAGGGAGAGTATTTTAACCTCGATGTACTTCTCTTGCGTGAGCCAAGGCATCGCTTCCACGAGCTGCTCGAAGGTGTAATCAGACCAATCACCGGTACTGTTACGCACGAAATCGAGGTACTGATCCTCCTGCGCCAGTGCTGTCTGTACCTCGTCCTCGCTCTTGTCCATATCACGGTTCAGCCGCTCGATCTGCTTGCGGATGACCCAATCGAGCGAATGAGCCGGAGCCGCGAGGAGCACGACTCCTTCTAGGTCGCTATTCTCAGTGGCGATGATCGGGGCGAGGATCCCTCCCTCGCTGTGCCCGAGGAGAAATACTTGCTGCGGATCGATCCCATCTGAACTCTTGAGGCCACTCAACGCGGCGCGCGCATCGGCAAGGAGATCCTCCATCGATACATTGGCGAATACCCCTTCGCTCTGCCCCACTCCGCGCTTGTCATAACGGAGCGATCCGATTCCCGCTTTGGCGAGGGACGCCGCAAGCTGGCGAAAGACGTCCGTCTTCAACCCAGCCGCGTTTTCATCGCGGTCGACCGGACCCGAGCCAGCGATGAACAAAACGCCCGGGACTGGACCGGTTGCGCCTGCGGGAAGGGTGAGTGTCCCGGCGAGGGTGGCATCGCCACTTTCGAAGGTCATGTTCTTCTCCACAACACCTTCAGTTGTCGCTTCTGGAGCGGGCATTCCGGGGAGTGCGATTCCACTCGGGAAGGCCTGCGCGTTGTACGCGTGCACCCCTTGCGCATCGTTGATTACCCCGACCAGCTTCCCCTGGTAGCTAAGCATGATGATTACCAGGTCTCCGAGGTGAAGGTCATAACGTTGCCCATCGTAGCTCTTGTCGGCGGATGTGAAGGTGATCGGTTGTGCTGCATTGACCTTCGCCGGGAGCGAGAGCAATGCTTGCGGTACAGCGGCGGTGAACTGGGCAGGGATCGCACCGGCTTGAATCGCAAGGAAGAGGACCGCGTAGTGGCTGATCAGGTTATTGTCGAGAATCACGATGTCCTTACCAGGGATATCAGCCTCCTGCCGCGCCGTGCCGACGCGAGTCTCCATGTGAAGCCCCTTGATCCCCATCTGCGCCGATATGATCTGCGACCCGGACGGGGTGTCCGCTGCTAGGTGGTAAAGAACGGGCATGAAGTCCCGGTCGAACTCATATTGCTGGGCTAAGGTAATGTTCTGCCCGCTCACCGACATCGTCTCCTGGGAGATGAGCATGTACCCCTCTGCCGGTGAGAAGAAGAGCGTATACTGCTCGTTGATAATCTGTTGTCCCGCCTGCTCAACGACGAACTCCCCGCTGTCGATCAGCTGTCCCTGTTCTACTGTTGGTGGTGCCTGCGGCTGCGGTGCAACAAGGCCGAAGAAGAGAATTGCCCCAATGACCGCCAGTGCTATCAGAATCGTCTTGTCCATTGCTACCCCCTCCACTTACCCTACTTCCAGCGGGTCAGGATCTGTTCCCGACGAAAGACCATGATGGCAAAGTATAGCACGATAATGCTCGCGACGAACAACACAAGTCCCT
>JAYEFP010000123.1:0-8189 GCA_034715975.1 Candidatus Bipolaricaulota bacterium
TGTGAACTGCAAGGAGAGGATCAAACAAGTACCCAAGCTGGATTCTGTACGCTTCCGAAGCAAGTTGAAACAGGTGTCCATCTGCGTTGAAAGCCCACGGAGTACCTGGCTCTATTAGTTCGAGCTGCGACTCGGTATCGCGATAGAGGAGACGCGATTTAACCTCACCGTTCTGTCTCTTGAAGGTGAGATCTACAGCATTGGAGCCAATCCATTCCACATGGACGACTGTGGCTGGCTCTCCAAACACGATCCCATGAACGCTGCTTCCTGATTTTAGGTCTTCAAGCTTCAACCGGTTTCACCCTCTATCCTGCTACGTCAGAGCTTATAGTAGTACCAACCATATCCCAGCCAAGGGCTTTGAATAATGGGTCGATGAACTCGCGCCGGGTTTCGGTCTCGTTGTAACCATGAGAGCGATACGAATCACGATTGCTCGTGAAACGTTCGATGAGATCGATGACCTCTCGTGGAGCGGCCATCTCTACGTTGCCTGCCGGAGTTGTTTCCACATTGTAGTTAGTAGTTTATAACGCTACACATTCCCGTACAAGCGCGCGGCAGGTATTGCAGGAGCATGATCACGAGGCAAAGCTAGAGGTCTAGTGTAAACAGCTTCAAAGTCGCGAGAGATCAGAAAGCACTTCTTGCGACCAATTTAAGGCTAGGTGCGTTTCACCTTCAAGACGTTCTATGGTATCGTCGTAATCCGCAAGGTTTCTCTTGGCTACTAACCGTGCCAGATCTTCCCCTATTTCTCTACGCACCTTATCCTTGCCAGTCTTGAATTGTTTCCTAACGTAGCCATGAGCATCCCCGCCCACAGGAATATTCTGGTCATGCTCTTTGTCACGCAGATGGTTGCGAGCGCTGCAAAACGCTGCATAGTAAGCCCGGCTGATCGCGGATCTCTTCTTGGCCTCATCAGAAGCCAAGGCTGTAGCTTACCCGGCAAGTTCCCTTGCGATGTTTAAGTACTCGGACCAGTCAAAACTCATTGCAAATCAATGGAAATAGACAACAAATCCTGTGATCGTCCCAGCTCATCTAACCACCAATCTCTATCAAACTCCTTGAGCCTTCTGTACGCATCTTCCGCGGGCGAATCTGTAGAAACGGCAGCAAGTAACTGGTAATCGCCCTCTGTTTCTGGATCGCTAATCACTTCTAGCGAGACCTCTGAATTCGGGAAGTAGACATCGAGTTTTTCACGAGCTTCCATCAGGAGCGTAATCAAGACAGGATGCGTACCAAGAATGTGAGCAACTGTTGTCTGCCCTCTTAGAGAGTACAGGCTTTCTATAGATGAGAACGTCGCGTCTGCTGTTCTTGTCTGCGTCATCGTAAGAGTCACCGCAGTAAGTATTGTCATCTCCGCAGTATATGTCAAGTGCTTACATCACGCGATCTAGTGAAGGCAAGAGTAGACGACTTTGTCACGACTTGACGCGCGAATTCACTGAGACCCAAGAGATCTTTAATCCATCATCATATCCCAGAGTCATTCCCATATTAGCGTCGAGCGCTACACATTCCCGTACAAGCGCGCGGTGGAGGCGCACAAGTGTACGGCTGAAGCCAATGCGGTGATTCACATCCCTTGGAATGCATTGGTGGTTCTCGTTCTTGGACGAAGTGCCTAACGCCCTTAGCTTCGATCATCGATAGAAGATACCATCATTTCGGGGTATAATTCCCTCCTATATCTGGAGTTGGAGAACGTATGGACAAGAAACGAGTGCTGGTGTGCAGTGCATGGCCGTATGCGTCGGGGGTTCCACATCTTGGAAACCTCGTCTCATCCCTCCTTTCGGGGGATGTGTTCACCCGCTACTACCGCCTGCGCGGGCATGACGTTCTCTACGTCTCCGGAAGCGATGCGCACGGTACACGGATCGAGTACGAGGCGAAACAACTCGGGATAACGCCCGCGGAGCTTGCCGATCGCAATCACAAGAAGATCTGCGCGGTGATCGATGGCTTTGGGATCGAGTTCGATAACTACACGACGACTGAGTCTCCGGTGCATAAGGAATTCATTCAACGTATCTATCTGGACATGGAGAAGAACGGGTACATTACGACCAAGGAAGAGGATCGGGCCTACTGTCGTAACTGCAAGGTTTTCCTCGCCGATCGGTTCATCTCCGGCACGTGCCCCCGTTGCGGTTCGCCCGGGGCGCTCGGCAATCAGTGCGACAACTGCGGTGCAATCCTTGAGCCGGAAGAGCTAATTGACCCGGTCTGTAGCTTCTGCGGAAAGGGAGATATCGAGTTTCGCTCGACGCGCCACTGGTACCTCGATCTGGCTAGGCTTTCATCGCAGTTGCAGAAGTACGTCGCATCGCGGAACTTTCAAGGAAATGTCCACCAGTTTACGCAACAGATGATTACGGACGGGCTGAGGCCGCGGGCGATGACCCGCGATATTGATTGGGGAATCACCGCACCCTTTGACGGTGCTGAAGGAAAGGTAATCTACGTATGGGGCGAGGCAGCGCTAGGCTACGTGTCGGCGGCGATGGAACATTTTGCCGGCGGCGATGGCTGGAAGGAGTTCTGGTACGGGGATAACGTGCATCAGATCTACGCCATTGGCAAGGATAACATTCCTTTTCACACACTGATCTTCCCCGGCCAACTCATCGCATCGGGGCGAGGATATCACCTCCCGGACCAGATTGCCGCCACCGAGTACCTTAACTGGATCGGCGGCGATAGCTTCTCTAAGAGCCGTGGGGTCGGGCTGTACTGCGACGGCGCGCTCAAAGTGATGGACGCCGAGCTGTGGCGTTTCTATCTGATCTACAACCGTCCCGAGGGGCGTGACGTGAACTTCTCGTGGGAGGAGCTGGCAAAGGCGGTGAACGGTGTCTTCATCTCCAACGTGGCAAACTTGACGAATCGTGTCCTGTCGTTCATCCAGGACCACAACGAACACATCGTCCCAGATACGGACATCGATAGCGAAGTGACCGATCGGCTGGGAAAGACACTCGCTTCCTACGAGCGTGCGATGGAAGGAGCGAGCCTGAGCCGCGCTCTGCGGGAGGCGTGCTTGCTTGCCGTGTTTGGAAACGAGTACTTCCAGCGGAAAGAACCGTGGGCTAGTAATGATGACCAGGCCGTAGCGAGTGCTTTCCACTTGGTGAAAGCAATAGCGATACTGCTGTCTCCGTTTGTCCCACGCTACGCCGCACGTGTCCTGGAGATCATGGGGGTCGGGGAGGCTCGCTGGGAGGAGATCGACTCTGTTGCCAAGGGATCGACGATCGGTTCGTCGCGCGTGCTTGTTGAGAGAATCGATGTAGGGAAGATCGAGCGCGAAGTGGAAGAACTCCACCAAGAGCGAGTATCGTTTGATGACTTCTCTCGCCTTGACATGCAGGTCGGGAGGGTCCTTTCTGCAAGCCCTGTCCCAGGGGCAGATCGTCTCTACCAGTTGCAGATTGACGTTGGAACGCGTACGCTGACCATTGTGGCGGGAATCAGGAAGCACTACTCGTCGGAGGATCTCATCGGGCAGCAGGTGGTCGTTCTTGTAAACCTGGAGCCGACGGTGATACGCGGGGTGAAGTCAGAAGGGATGCTGCTCGTTGCGGGAAGAGGGAAAGGAATCTCTCTTCTTGCCCCGGATCATGATGTCCCGCCGGGAAGCCCGATTGGCTAGGGCGTTGAAAAGGGCACTAAGGGCCGCTAAAATCAGTACGACTGAGGTGTAAATTCTATGTATGCAGTAATTGAAACGGGTGGTAAGCAGTATCTGCTGGAGAATGGAGATCTGCTCGATCATGAGCTGATCGGTGGCCTTGAGGCCGGTGAGACGGTCACTTTTGACAAGGTCCTCCTCATTGTTGATGATGGTGAGGTCCGCGTGGGAACTCCGCATCTGGATGGCGTGAAAGTAATGGGAGAGGTGCGTGAGCAGGGGCGCGGCGACAAGATGATCGTCTACAAGTATAAGAGCAAGAAGGGCTATCGTCGCAAGCAGGGGCATCGCCAATCGTATATGAAGACAAAGATTACGGCGATCGAGGCCTAGAGGAGAACCACGTGGGAGAGATCATAGTTTCGCGTGACGAACACAATCGTATTCTTGGGCTGACCGGGCAAGGGATAGATAGTGATACTCCCACTGGCGACGCAGCACTGCGATTTCTGCAGGCGAGTGTCTCCGCAATGATCGACTACCTTCATCTCGCGCCGGACTATGCTCTAGTAGGCAGTGAGATGCATCTATCGATTGATCGCAGCGCTCCTCACCTTAACCGTGAGATCGATGCGATCATGGAGACGCTTGTCATAGGATTGACACAGCTTGCGGTGGAAGACGCACAGGACCTTGTCGTGCATGAAGCCACGGCGGGGATACGGGTTTAGCAAGGAGTAACAATGGCACATAAGACAAGTACGGGCTCGACGAACAACCTACACGACAGTCCAGGCCAGCGCCGGGGAGTCAAGCGCTTCGGTGGCGAGTGGGTGAACGCAGGGTCGATCATCATTCGGCAATGTGGGACGAAGTTCGCAGTAGGAAAGAACGTCGGCATAGGACGGGATTACACCATCTACGCCACAGTGCCCGGGTACGTTCGATTTACCGGGAGTAAGAAAAAGTACGTGAACGTCCTCCCCGCCCAGCAGAGTACTGCTCAGGAGGGCTAGCCCATCTCGTGTTCACCTCCCCTGTGAGCCTCAGAGCGTGTATCCATGTTTATTGATGAGGCAACGATACGCGTCCGAGGAGGACGCGGCGGAAATGGAGTGATTCGTTTCGTATCCGACAAACACAACTGGAAGGGCGGTCCGGACGGTGGGAGTGGCGGAGATGGCGCGGATGTGGTCATTCGCAGCTCGCTGAGCATATCGACCCTCTACCAGTTCCGTAATCGACCGAAGTTTGCCGGCGGACAGGGAGGAGATGGAGGCAGCAAGAACAAGCAGGGTGCACGGGGCAAACCCGCAGTGATCCTGGTCCCTGTCGGTACGATTGTGCGCGACGCGCGCACAGGAGAAGTGATTACTGATCTAGCTACGCCTGAAGAAGAGGTGGTTGTTGCCAAGGGTGGCGAAGGAGGCCGCGGAAACAACAGTTTTGTCACTTCATCCAGGCAAGCGCCGCATATCTGCGAGCGAGGCTTGGCGGGAGAGGAACGCACACTGCGCATGGAGCTGCGGCTTATCGCGGATGTGGGGATCATTGGCTATCCGAACGTCGGGAAGTCAAGTCTAATCTCCCGCATATCAGGAGTGCGGCCGAAGATTGCCGACTATCCATTTACGACAATTTCTCCGAACCTCGGGGTGGTTGATGTCGATGGGCGGCACCAGTTTGTCGCGGTGGATATTCCCGGGCTGATCGAGGGGGCGCACGAGGGCAAGGGATTAGGGGACAGGTTTCTCCGCCATGTGAAGCGCACGCGGGTGTTGATTCACATGATCGATCTGGCTAAGCTGGAAGGACGAGATCCGTTAGAGGACTATCGTCGCATCAATGAAGAATTGCGAGCATCGAGCGAGGAGTTAGGGACCAAGCCACAGATCGTGGTTGGTAACAAGGTGGACCTGCTGAACGAGGATGATATTGAAGAGGAGAAGAGGAGATTTGCCGCGGTTGGCGTGGATGTCATTCCGATCTCCGTGGCTACTGGAGCTGGGTTGCGTGGCTTGGTGAATGGGACGTATAACAGGTTGCAATCGACCGGTGCAGCAACAATTGATCGGAGACGTGCAGTTACGCGCCGTGTGTATCGCTTTCACGACGAGGAAGGTTTTCGCGTTGAGCATGATGGTGAGACGTTTATTGTCAGAGGGCAAACCGTAGAGCGCCTGGCGGCGAAGCTGGTTCTCGATAGCCGGGATGCGCAGGAGTACCTGAGCAAGCGGCTGGAGAGGATGGGTGTGTTGCGGGAATTAGGTCGGCAGGGGTTCACGCCGGGAGACCCACTGCGAATCGGAGAGGTGGAACTTGAACTTGAGCGGTAGAATCGGGCTCTTCGGGGGTACGTTCAACCCATTGCACAGCGCGCACATGCTTGTGGCCAAAGAGGCCTATGAGCAGTTTGAGTTGTCAAAAGTAATCTTCATCCCGAGTGGGACTCCTCCTCATAAGGAGATCCTGGTCAACGTGACCAAGGAGGACCGCTTCGCGATGGTCCAGGGGGCAATAGAGCCTTGCGATTACCTTTCTGTGTCTCGCATCGAGATCGACCGCTATGGTCTTTCGTACACAATTGATACGATTACGGCGTTGCAAGATCAGTATCCAGAGGAGCTGTGTTTTATCGTTGGGGCCGATCTTCTGTTGCAGATCGAAACGTGGAAGAATCCTCGGAAGCTTCTTGCGAGCGTCCCTTTTCTTATCGCGCCGCGGAACGGGATCTCCAAGGACCTCTTCGCAGCTCCCCCGTTTGACAAGGCAAGGATTTCCTTTCTAGAGATGGAAGAAGTCGACCTCTCCTCCACCTGGATTCGCGATCAAATCAGGCAGGGAGAGGGAATTCCCGATTGTGTGCCGGAGCCCGTGGCGAGCTATATTAAGGAACGCGGCTTGTATCAATACCGAGAGCCGGTCCGAGTGAAGTGATAGGAGGTAGGTATCAAAAGAAGTTTACGCGTTAATGAGCGGATTCGTGAACCGAATGTCTTAGTGATAGACGACAAGGGTGAGAACCTGGGGCTAATGGCGACACCTGATGCAGTTGCGCTTGCAAAGGAGCGTGGGCTCGATCTCGTAGAGGTTGCATCGCAGTCTGAGCCGCGAGTGTGTAAAATTGTCAACTACGGGAAGTATCATTACCAGCAGGCGAAGCGTGGCCATAAGCAGAAGCATCGTTCGCGTCTGAAGGAAATGAAGTTCACGATAAAGATCGGGGAGCACGACTTCCAGACGAAGATGAAACGAGTGCGAAAGTTTCTGACCCAGGGGGATATGGTGCGTGTGTCGATCTTCTTCCGCGGGAGAGAGATCGTGCATGCCTCGCGAGGGCGGGACCTGTTGAAACGTGTTGCTGAAGATCTGAGTGATATCGCACGTGTGGACGAGCGACCAAAGGCAAGAGGAAAGATACTGCAAATGCTGTTGGTTCCAAATCAGAATCGGAAAACTTGATAAGGAGGAGAAGATGCCTAAGCAGAAGACACATCGAGCGGCCAGCAAGCGCTTCCGGCGCTCGAAGAGCGGGAAGCTTTTCCATCACATGTCTAACTATTTTCACAAGAATGTGAAGAAGCGGACGAAGTCGGTCCGCCAGGCTCGCCGGGACCAACCAATCTCTGGTGGACAAGCAAAGAATATCAAAAGAATGATCGGTAGTTAACGACTAGGAGGAAGAAGATGCCACGAGCACGTGGGGGAAACAAGAGACTGCAGAGCCGAAAGAAGATCATGCGGCTCGCCAAGGGATTCAAAGGCAAGCGTGGTACATCGCACCGCATTGCAAAGCAAGCAGTGATGAAGGCGCTGCGTAACAGCTATATCGACCGTCGTCGTCGTAAGCGCGACTTTCGCCAACTGTGGATCATGCGGATCGGTGCAGCGGCAAAGCAGAACGGTCTGTCATACTCCGCATTCATCGGCGGCTTGCAGCGGCGTGGGATCGGGCTGAATCGAAAGATGCTCTCCGAGATCGCCGTGCACGACGCTGAGACGTTCTCCGCATTGGCGACAATGGCCAAGGAGGAAGCGGTCAAGGGCTAGGATGCGTTCACAAGAGATTGCCCTTCGCCTGCAGGAATTCTGGAAGGCCGAGGGGTGTCCGACCATTTTCCCTTGTGGATCGATCCCCGCCGGTGTACTGACTCCGGATGTCTTTTTCGGCGTTCTTGCACCTGAGCCGTGGTGTGCCTCCCAAATCGTGAGCGTAGTCGATCCATCCCAGGCTCCTTACGAAGATGATCCGCTTCGTCCGATCGTCGATCGGCGTCTGCAGGTCACGCGATGGGATCCATCGAGCGACCTGCGGGGGAGATTCATCGAGAGCCTGCGGATGCTGGGGCTGGACTTGATCTCTAGGGACATTCGCTTCGTCGTCCGCGATCGGGGTTGTGATCGCGGCTGCGACCGGGGTTGTGATCGCGGCTGCGGCCGGGGTTGTGATCGCGGCTGCGGCTGCGAGCAATCGTATCTGGCGGTGCGATCTGCCGGTTGGCGCATATTGATCGATCGGATCGAGGTCGGTAGCCTG
>JAYEFP010000124.1:0-8133 GCA_034715975.1 Candidatus Bipolaricaulota bacterium
CAGTCCATCGTCGCGCTCACGCATCCACTTGACCTGCACCGCCGTTTTGTACGGCACTTCCTGAAATGTGACCCCGAAAACCTTCTCCCGGATCAACTCGGCCACGAGAAACTCCACCGGACGATCAATCTTGATATCGGCGGGGAATATCGCCGGCCCTATGGGCAAGTATGGAACAAGCGTCCGCATCACTTCATCAATGTTCGTCTCCCGCGTAGCGGAGATCGGCACTAGTTCACGAAACTTCCCCGTGTGCTCATAGGCAAGGAGTGTCTCCTCAAGGGCATTTCCGCGAGCGGTATCGATCTTGTTTACGAGGAGGATCATCGGCCGCTTTTCACCACCCAGGCTGTCGAGTACCGTGCGATCGTAGTCGCTCACCTTTCCCCACGGAGCGACCATGTACAGGATAACGTCCAGCTCACGCAGCGACCGAAAGGCCTCGCGCAGGATGTGGCGGCTTAGCTCATTCTGTGCCCGGTGCAAGCCGGGTGTGTCGACAAACACAATCTGCTCCTCGTCCGTCGTGTACACACAGCGCACTCGGTTGCGCGTTGCCTGTGGCTTGGGAGAGGTGATAAGTAGCTTCTCCCCCATCACCACGTTGAGGAACGTGGACTTGCCGACGTTTGTCTGCCCCAACACACCGACTATTCCCGACCTATGCGCGCTCATCGATGAGATCCCCTGTACGTACAGCTTCAGCCAAACGCTCGATCTTTGAAGAGACGTACACATCATGATCGACATGGGGAACGATCTCGCGTACACGCGCGTGGATCCCCGCTGTCGCCGGAGCAAGCTCATCCACACCCTGAAAGTCAATCGCCTGCGCCGCACAGAGGTACTCTATTCCAATGATCCGTTCCAGGTTGTCGATTATCCGCAATGCCTTGCGCGCCGAAATGGGAGCAAGGCTGTTGTGGTCCTCTTTGCCGCCAGAAGTGGGGATGGAATCGACAAGCGCCGGGTGACATAGGACCTTATTCTCGCTCACCAGTGCCGCTGCAGTGTACTGAACAAGCATCAGTCCAGAGTTGACTCCACCGTCTTCGACGAGAAAGAGCGGCAACCCTCGCCCGGTGCTCGTGAGGAGGCGATCGATCTGGCGCTCGGCAATGTTCCCCACTTCGGCAAGCGCCATCCCCGCCATCTCCAATGCCAAGCCGAGGATTTCCCCGTGGAAGTTGCCCCCCGAGAGGACTGAGCCGTCGGCAAAGACGAGCGGGTTGTCCGTCGCCGAGTTGATCTCTATTTTGAGCTTGTCCTTCAAGAAGGACAACGCCTCCACCGCGGGGCCGAGGACCTGTGGAATGCAACGCAGGCTGTAGGCGTCTTGCACATCGTCGACAGTGCTATCGATAAGAGTGCTCCCATCGATCAACTCTATGATCCGCTCGGCAATCATCACCTGTCCGGGATGTGGCCGATTGCTGTGGAGCCTTGCTTGAAACGGGGAACTAAACCCACGTAGTGCCTCCAGGGAGAGCGCGGCAGCACTAATGGCGTTCTCCAGTAATCGTTTCCCTCTCACGTACACTAAGAACGAAAGTCCGCTCATGAACTGCGTCCCATTAAGCAGAGCCAGCCCCTCTTTCGGAGCAAGCGTAATTGGCTCCCGCCCAATCGCCGAAAGAGCAGTCTTCCCATCGATGCGTTTCCCCTCATGCATCGCCTCTCCTTCACCGATGAGAACGAGGGCAATGTGCGCCAAGGGAGCCAAGTCGCCCGACGACCCCACCGATCCCTGCAGCGGGACGATGGGGTGAACGTAGTAGTTGAGAAGATCGACGAGGTAGTCGATTGTCGTCCCCCGTATCCCTGAGTTTCCTTTGGCGAGCGAGTTGATGCGGAAGAGGAGCATCGCGCGCACCACCTCTTCGGGGGCAGGATCTCCAACCCCCGCCGCATGTGATAGCACGATGTTGCGTTGCAAGCTATCCAGATCCTCGCGCGCGATCGCGTGGTTGCTCAGGCGCCCAAACCCGGTGTTGATCCCATATACCGGCGCACCGGCGGCAACGATGTCCTCCACTACTTGCGCTCCGGTACGTACGCGCAGCCGTGCCGCCTCTCCTACTACGACGGTCTCGCCATGGAAGACGACTCGCGCAGCCTGGTCAAGTGAGAGTGTATTCCCGTCCAGTTCTATCATTTCTTCACATCCCTCTTATGCATTAAGCTTACAGTAATCGGTCCGCATATCAATCTCATGTTGTACGCTCAACTATTGCTAGCGGCTCCAGTCAGTAATTGCAAAGCCGCCATATGCTTACTATACTCAACAACGTATGAATACTCTCGTTAAGGACATATCGCAACTAGTCACGCCACGTGGGGATGGCCCGGTGAAAGGCTCGCTGATGAATGACATCTCCGTGCAGGAAAACGTGTCAATCCGTATTGAGGATGGAATGATCGTCGAAATCGCACCTCAAGTCGACCAACACGGGATTGATCTCATGATCGATGCAGACGAAGCAGTGGTCCTACCTGGCCTCGTCGATCCGCACACGCACGCTGTCTTTGCCGGAACACGTGAGGAGGAGTACCTTGCTCGTCTGCAGGGCCAGCCATACGACGAGGGGGGAATCCAATCGACAGCTCTCTCTGTTGCTGCAGCGAGTGAGAAGGAGTTGGTGCAGCAGACGGTTTCCCGTCTTCAGATGATACTCGAAAACGGAACGACGACGGTGGAAATCAAGAGCGGCTACGGATTGAGTCTGGAGGGTGAGACGAAGCTCCTCCTGGCGATCAGGCAACTGCGAAAAACCGTTCCGATACGCGTTGTTGCCACATTCCTCGGGGCGCATGCTTTTCCCAAAGGCGTTCGCCACAGCGATTACATCTCGACGATCATCACCGAGATGATCCCCACAGTGCGCCGTCGTCGCTTGGCACAGTTCTGCGATGTATTCTGCGATGAGGGATTCTTCACCGTGAGTGAGACGCGCACCATCCTGCGCGCGGCGCGAGGAGCTGGCCTCCGCCTCAAGCTACACGCCGATGAATTGGCGGATGTGGGGGGAGCGGAGCTCGCGGCTGATCTGGAGGCAACATCAGCCGATCACCTTCTGTGCACGAACGAACGTGGGATGCTCCGGATGCGGGAGGCGGGCGTGGTACCCGTTCTTCTCCCCGGCACCGCATTCACCCTTGGCTCTGCCTACGCCCCCGCAAGGAGAATGGTGGATCTCAACCTTCCCGTCGCGCTTGCCACCGACTTCAATCCGGGAACCTGCCTCATCTACTCGATGTGGATCATTATAGGTCTGGCTGTGATGAAGATGGGGCTCACCATCGAGGAGGCTTTGACTGCAGCAACGCTCAACGCCGCCGCCGCGATCGAGCTGTCAGGCGAGGTCGGGTCGCTCGAGGTGGGGAAGAGGGCCGATCTTCTTCTCCTCGATCTGGATAACTACCGGCAGATTCCATACTACTTTGGGCACAATCCAGTTCGCATGGTGCTGCGGGATGGCGAGGTCGTCCATGATAGAATCACCAACGACATGATCATTCATGATGCCCCTGTGTGGAGTAAGGTCGTGCCTCAAGAGAAGGCCTCTCCGCGACAGCCATGATCCGCATTCTTGCCTACGCCAAGATCAACCTCTCACTCAACGTCCTTCGCCGCCGTGAGGATGGATTCCACGAGATCGACTCTCTCATCCAGACAATTGACCTTGCCGATGAGATCACCGTGCGGCCAACCGACGCTCCGTTGACCGTAACTAATAACCTTGGGATAGCGCCGCAGGAGGATCTCGCGTGGAGGGCCGCCCGTCTCGTCCTCGACCGAAAGGACGTGCGCTCTGGAATGCGAATCACCGTACATAAGAAGATCCCAACCGGAGCCGGATTGGGTGGCGGGTCCAGTGATGCAGCCGCAGTACTGTGGGTGGTAGATCACCTAACACCACCCGTTCTTCCCCACAGGCACCTGTTTGATCTCGCCGCGCAACTGGGGTCGGACGTCCCGCTGTTCTTGCACGGCGGACTTCTACGGGCCACTGGGAGAGGAGAGGCGATCACCCCTGTCTTTCCCCGCCGCAGGGAGCAATTTGTCCTCATCGTCCCTCCCATGCACTGCATTACGGCAAGTGTCTACCGGGAGATGCGTACGCGGATTGTGCCGGACCGACGTAGCGCACAACAGCCTCATCTCGGAGAGAATGACCTGTACGCGGCGGCTGTCTTCCTGTATCCTGAGCTCACCCCCTACGCGCACGCCATCGGGAAGCTGGGGGCAGAATATGCCGGGATGAGCGGCAGTGGATCCACATTCTACGCCGCGTTCAAGGATGAGACGGCTGCCACTAGCGTATGCGCAAAGGTGGAGAAGGAGTTCCCGGAGGCGAGAGTCTACTTGGCTCGGGGCACGAGCACAGGTTTCCTCGCGAAAGGAGAAGAATGATGCACATCGCTATCGACGGACCGGCTGCCTCCGGGAAGACCTCTCTCGGACGAGCGATCGCACAGTACTTCCATTGCTTGTTTGTCGAGACGGGCAAGATGTATCGCGCAGTCGCACTGGGACTCGATCGCGGGCTATCCTTAGACGAGGTGCACGTCACGATGAATGATGCCAGCCACATTCTCCTGAATGGGGAGGACGTAAGCGATATCCTGCACACGCCAAGACTCGATCAGGGATCATCTCGTGTTGCCACGCGCCCGGAGGTTCGGCGACTTCTCGTCAGGTTGCAACAAGAGATCGCCAAAGGCCACGATGTCGTGATGGAGGGACGGGACATCGGCACCGTTGTCCTGCCACACGCAGATGTGAAGATATTCCTGCAGGCCTCGCCAGAAGAACGCGCGCGCCGTCGAGCAAGCGAGCGTCATCAGACTCAGCCAGACAGGACCCTGCGCGAGATAATCACCCGCGACACGCGCGACCAAACGCGTACTATTGCCCCCTTGACCCCCGCAAGTGATGCAACTATAATGCACACGGACAATAAGAGCCTCGCCGAGGTTGTTTCCGAGGCGATAGCCCTAGTCGAGGAGCGGTTGCACACCGGTGACACAGTGGCTAAGTAATCTCTTTAGAAATGGCATCTATGCGTTGGTAATCTTCCTTCTCGGTATTCCTACTTTCATCTTGTTCAAAATGCGCGTGCGCGGAAAAGAGATGATCGAGGCGGACAAGGAATACATTATCGTCGCTCAGCACCGCAGTTATTGGGATATCCCGATACTGGTCGTTGCCTTTGGCTTGCGCAACCGCATTCAGTTTATCGCTCGGGAAGGGTTGAGTAAGAACCCGATCTTTCGGCCGCTTCTGCACCTATTCTCGACGACTATCGATCGTGAAAACTTCGGCAAGAGAGATTTCCGCCGTGTTCTGCAGTCAATGCGCAAGGAGAGGCTGATCGGGATATTTCCCGAGGGGACTACGAAGGCACAAGCAGGCGCCAAGACGGGCGTAATTCACTTCGCCAGGCTTACGCGCAAGCCGCTCCTTCCCGTACGCCTCAAGGCAGACGGCCCGTATCCGCCACGCTATCCATTTCGATTTCCACGGGTAACGGTCTCCATCGGCAAGGCGGTTAGCCTTGAAGACCTCGAGAAAGAAGTCCAGATACTGCCGAACAGATCGAGCGAACGTGCATTTGTACTGACCAAACGACTGATGGAGCGTATTGATGCCACTTGATAAAGGAGGAGGATAGTAGAAACTCTAGAGATGTACTTGCAGGCTCCCAGCCCCCAGATGCAAAGGGAAGGGGAAATTCCACTAACAGGTGATAGCAATATGGAAGAAAAAATCAGGATGAAAGACGCTTTCACTGAAAGCGACGTCAAGATGTATAGCCGTGGCGATACAATCACAGGAACGGCTGTACAGATAAACGATAGCGAGATTCTCGTTGATATCGGCTACAAATCCGAAGGGATTCTCCCGGTAGGAGAGCTCTCCCCCTTCCGCAAAGAGGGGAAGGTTGAGGAAGGGGAAGAGATCGAGGTTCTCGTCACGTACATCGATGAGGAGAAGGGAACGGTCTTCGCCTCCGAGAAACAAGCCGAATACGAGAAACGAATCGACACTCTCGAAGCATCATACCGCGATGGTGAGATAATCGAGGGTGAAATCGTAAACGAGGTCAAGAACGCTGGTTACCACGTAAATCTCGATGGTATCCGCGCGTTCCTCCCCGGATCACACCTCGGAAGAGACCTGCCGAGTGCGATCAATGAGTTGAAAGGGAAGCGCGTTCCGTTCAAGATCCTCGAGCTTTCTCGCCGCGACAAGAATCTAGTCGTCTCTCACAAGCAGTACCTGAAAGACGAACAGAAGAAGAAGCGCATGGCTCTCTTCGAGAACCTGGAGAAGGGGCAAGTAATAGAGGGCGCAATCGGCAGTGTCGTCGATTTCGGGCTGTTCGTCGATATCGGCGGTTTCGAAGGGCTTGTCCATCGATCGGAGATCGCATGGAAAGATCTCCCCGTTCCTCCCAGTCAGTACAAGCCAAAGGACAAGGTAACGGTTAAGGTCATCGACTTCGACAAGGAGAAAGGAAAGGTCTCACTGTCGATCAAGCGTCTTCGTCCGAACCCCTGGGAGGGAATCAGCGAGCGGTATCCCGCAGGAACAAGAGTTAAGGGAACCGTCGTCAGCGTCACTGACTTCGGTGCATTTGTAGAGCTCGAACAGGACATCGAAGGACTGGTACACATCTCCGAGCTCTCCTGGGGCTACCCGGAGAACCCAAAGGAGATCGTGCATGAGGGTGATGAGATAGAGGTCGTCGTCCTTAATTGTGATGAAGAGACACACCGCATCAGTCTCTCCCTCCGCCGCACGCAGCGCGATCCGTGGGAAGACAGCGAGGCAAAGTATCCCGTCGGCCAGCGCGTGGTCGGTACAGTCACTAAGATCACCGACTTTGGGGCCTTCGTTAAACTGGAGGACGGCGTCGAGGGTTTAGTTCACGTCTCCGAGCTTGATTGGGGGCATGTCGCACATCCACGTGATGTCCTCAAGCAGGGCGGGAGCGTGGAGGTAAAGGTGCTGAGTGTCGATCCCAAGGAGCGCCGCATCAGCCTGAGCATCCGCGAGCTGAAGGCCAACCCATGGCGCAAGTTCGTCGAGAGCTACTCCATCGACCAGGTAATTGAAGGTGAGATCACCGAAATCAAGGATTTCGGTGCATTTATGAAGATCACCAAAGACGTCGACGGGTTGATACACGTCTCCGAGATCAGCGATCAACGGATTGCAACCCCGAAAGATGTCCTCACCGTGGGAGACAAGATTCAGGCAAAGATCATCGGAATCAACGAAGATAAGAAACAGGTGCGGCTCACCATGCGCAACCTGTTCGGACCTCCAGAGGTCCCCGTTGCTCGCCGCGAGCCGCGCAAGCCACGATCGAGAAAACGGCCTAAGGAAAGAATAGATAGTGCATTCCTTGATGGCGCTGGTCACGAAAGCCTAAGCATGCGCGACTTATTAAGCAACGCCAATGTGGACGACGACACCACAGACGATACCACAACGGAATAGATACCCTTTGAGGAGGATTACATAATGAACAAAGGCGAATTCATCGATCGCTTGTCCGATTCAGCCGACTTGACCAAGAAAGAGGCACGTCAGCTTCTCGACTCGGTGCTCAGCCTCATTTCGGATTCTCTGCTGCACGGAGAGGACGTCAAGCTTGTGGGATTTGGTAAGTTCGGCGTGCGCGCGCGCCGCGCGAGCAGCCGCATCAATCCCCAGACCAAGAAACCGATCCAGGTTGCTGCTAAGGTCGTCCCTCTGTTCAAGCCTGGAAAGGAGCTGAAGCGCGTTGTGGAGAAGAACCTCAAGGTAACGGTGAAGGGCGGCGTAACGCGCAAGTAGTTGCTCGCCTTCAACTAACACATAAACGATGGCCAGCCTGTCCGTATGCGACAGGCTGGCCTTAATTTTTCCAGCCGCAAGCTCACATGTGACGATCGGCCTGCCAGACAGGATATTCTGCACTTCGATCGAGCAAAGCGGCACGGCATTGGTCGAGTCATTTGATCACAGTCTCCTTGACCGCGAATCGCGGGGATGTCCCGTTAATTGTTAAACCTGACGTTCACATGGCCTCCGTTGATCACCTATCCAATCCTACCACTAAGCTATCTGCTGTGTCAACA
>JAYEFP010000125.1:0-2229 GCA_034715975.1 Candidatus Bipolaricaulota bacterium
GCCCATGGGATCGGGCGCAGACCCACGTCAGTCTGCGCCCGTACGTCCTGGAAGAGGCGCACGAGGTCATCGCGGCGATCGATCAGGCCGATCCCTCGTCCCTGGCCGATGAGCTGGGGGATCTGTTGTTGCAAGTGCTGTTGCACAGCCAGATCGCTGCTGAAAATGGCGAGTTTACGATCGAGGATGTGATCGATGGCCTAGTGCGCAAGCTGGTCCGGCGCCATCCGCACGTCTTTGCAGGGGCGCCGAGCGATTTGGAGTCCATCAACCGTACCTGGGACGAGGTCAAGCGTAAGGAAGGACGTAGCAAGGCGCAGCTGCCGACCCTTCTCGTTGCGAGGAAACTCGTCGATCATGTGTCCTCCTCACCGCACGAGATCGCACAGGCCGATTACCCAGATGACGAGGTGCGGGCGGGGGGAATGATCCTTTCGGCGATCGCTCGCGCATGGAAGGGTGGAATCGATCCGGAGATTGCGCTTCGCAAGGCGATCCTTCACTTCTCGGATAAGCCCAATGAGGTGAAGCACTGATGCGCGAAGCCACCGTGTACTGGGTCAACACAACGGAGAGCGAGATTCACTTTATCGACGCCATCCTGAGCGCCTACGATGGTCTGGCGAACGTGCGCCGTGACTATCGCCTGCACGACGGCAAGGTCTTCTTTAAGATCTACGTGGCTCCTGGCATGGAGGATGAATTCGAAGATGTGATGGAGCGCCTACGCCGACAAGCGGAGATAGGTACCTTCTTTCGCGGAGAGGACGATGAAGTTATTGCGGCCTAGTGAAACAGCCGAATCGATCTTCGATGTTGACTACGAGAGACTCTATCGCCTTGGAAAACGGGCCATCCTATTTGACCTGGATAACACGCTTGGTGGTAGGCGTCCGGCGAAGCTTGCGCCTGAGGTGAGTGCGCTCCTCGGCAAGCTTACGAAGATGGGGTTTGGGATAGGCATCCTTACTAATCGCCGGATCGGGACGAAGGATGCCGTGATCGTGGAACTGGCTAGGAGCTACCCACTGCGCTGCCGCGCGGGAAAGCCGAGAAAGAAGGGATTCCTGGATATCCTCGCTCAGATGGACCTTCCGGCGGAGCGTGCGGTGATGATCGGCGATCGCTTATTCACCGACGTCCTTGGCGCCAACCGCCTCGGAATATATGCTATTCGCATGAAGTCTACTTGAGTCGTGGATCGAGTACATCGCGCAAACTGTCACCGAGAATGTTGAAACCAAAGACCGTGATGATAATGCACAGACCCGGGTAGACCGCCATCCACCATGCTGTACGCATGAATTCCTGTGCTTGCTCCAGCATCGCTCCCCAAGATGGCATGGGGGGGCGTATGCCGAACCCAAGGAAGCTCAAACCAGCCACTACGATGATATTGACGCCAATTGACATTGTAGTCACAACGAGGAGCGAGGCGATCGCGTTCGGAAGCACGTGTCGGAGGACGATTCGTCCAGTTGGGGCACCGACGGCACGTGCGGCAAGGATATAATCTTCTTCCCGCACGGAAAGAACCTCGCTACGGATGATGCGCGCCGGGCCGAGGCCAAAGATGCCGAGAACAACAATGAGCGTCGGAATGCTTGTCCCCCACATGCTGATGATGAGCATGGCAAGCACGAGGAAGGGGATCGAGTTGATGATCTCCAAGAATCGCATAATGGCAGCGTCGGAGATACCACGGAAGTATCCACCGATTAATCCCAAGAAGCCACCGAAGAGCATGTTCAAGAGAGTAGCCATTGCTCCGATTCCCAGAGCAACGCGAGAGCCAAAGATGAGTCGGTCGAGGACATCGCGACCGAAATTATCCATTCCCAGCGGATGCTCGGGTGAAGGTGCAGCAAGGAAATGGACCAAATCCATCTTAAGCGCGTTCCCGCGGGCATAGAACGGAGCAAACAAGGCCACATAGAGAACGAAAAGGATGATCAGCAACCCCACGATTCCTTTGGAGTCTCTGGAGAAGCGTCTTCCTACGATTTGCCAGTAGCCGCGTGCGTAGGTCTCTTCGCTCCTTAGGCGGATCAAACGATGCAGATCAAGGAGGGCAAAGGTCCAAATCATGAAGAAGAGCAGAAATAAGATTGAGGTCGAGAACCAGTACTCGGACGGACTCTTGCTGGCCGAATAGGCGAACCAGGCCAACCGTCCCCGCAAGATCGCGAGATATAAGGTACCCCCCTGAATGCTAAGCAAAGCCCAAAA
>JAYEFP010000126.1:0-2214 GCA_034715975.1 Candidatus Bipolaricaulota bacterium
TTGGCCGTTGACCAGCTTTGGCAAGCGTATTCTCAGATGCTCGCCTCGCTGGCGGATTAACCCCGCCGGTCGATGTGCTCTCAGGCATGCACGGAGGGTGTTATGCGGATCGATATAGACGATGTTATGCCTGTTGAAAGGGTGAAACGAATGGACAAACGACAGATCGGTATGTGCGGCGCATACTGCGGGATATGCGAATGGAAGGAGAAGACGAACTGCCCAGGGTGCCAGGCCTGCAAAGGCGACATGTTCTATGGCGAATGCGGCGTGGCGAAATGCTGCCATGGGAAAGGGATTCTTCATTGTGGTCTGTGCTCATACTTCTCCTGCGCGGAGCTCCAACAGGCATTCGACCATCCTGAACATGGCGACCACGGTGAACGGCTCGCGAATCTGAAGAACTGGGCCAAGGGAGACGATACAGTTATCAAGTTGCGGATCTTTCCCAAGGAGGGGCAGGCAAGGGTATCATAACAAACGCATGCCGCCGACGTAGAAATTGTGGACTATCATTAAAGGAGGAAGAGAATGGTACGTGTATCGACCGATCGAGAGCCGACACACCCGGGAGAGATGCTCCTGGAGGAGTTTCTCAAGCCAATGGGCATCTCGCAGCGTGAACTGGCAAATCGTATCCACGTTCCGTATCAGCGCGTGAACGAGCTGGTCAACAAGCGACGCGGCATGACCCCCAGCACAGCACTGCGCCTGGCTCTGGCTTTTGGAAACTCGCCCTCGTTTTGGATGAATCTCCAGCTTCGATGGGACCTTTTTCGGACTCAGCAGACCGAGGCAGCCGAACTCCAGAGCATTCGGCCTGTACATGCCACTAGCTAGTCTTTGAAACTGCCTCCTAACAAGCTGCTCAACCCGACGGTTGCCTCTGGTGCCCGCGAGTCAGCACCAAATAGGTTAGGCCGCCCATTGCCCCGCGTAAGTATTGACCAATATCAGTGGTTGGGTTATACTGGAGTTAAGAAGGAGGGTATAACTAATGACACATATCAAGACGGCCATTTCTCTGCAACAAGCTCTCTTTGAGCAAATCGACATTCTTGCCAAAGAAATGAAGGTCTCCCGAAGTCGTTTCTTTGCATTGGCGGCAGAGGAGTTTATCAAGCGCCACCAGAATCAGAGATTGCTCGAAGCGATAAACGATGCCTACGATGATCTGCCGGATGCGCAAGAAAGGTCTCTTCACAACGCCGTGCGCCAACATCATAAGCGGATGGTAGAAGGACAATGGTAATAGTGCAGGGAGATGTATTCTGGGTCGACTTTGGAAAGCCTTCGGGGTCACAACCGGGCTATCGTTATCCCCATGTTGTCGTCCAGAACAATGTGTTCAACCGAAGTCGGCTCAATACGGTGGTTGTGTGCGCACTGACATCGAATCTCAAACGGGCCAAGGCACCAGGCAATGTGCTGCTGGAGAAGGGCGAAGCGAGCTTATCTAAGCAGAGCGTGGTCAATGTTACGCAGATATTCACGATGGATAAAGCAGACTTGGTGGAAAAGATCGGCAGTCTCTCCCGTGAGAGGGTGAAGCAAATACTTGACGCCATTCTACTGCTCGTGGAACCACGAGATGTTGGAGAGTAGAGCGCTCTCAGCAGGTTTTCTGCAAACCGAGATTGGGGAGTACGAACTGCAAAGGAACCCGCGAGGCACATAATGTATCATAGGACCACACGCGGATGTCGGATTCATAAATCGCTGCACCACAATTAGTGATTACGCAATGTTTAATTGGAGGCCATTACCACTATGAAGATCGCTCAACTGCTCCCTACGACTCTGATCGACTATCCGAAGAAGGTCGCGGCGCTTGCGTATACCGCAGGATGCAACTTCCGCTGCCCGTTTTGTCATAATTCCGAGCTTGTGTTGCCGGAGAAGATAGAAACGATGCATCTCATCCCGGAGAACGATATTCTCTACTTCTTGCGTGAGCGAGGGAACTTCCTCGATGCCCTATCGATCACCGGAGGCGAACCAACGCTGCACGACGACCTGCCGCGCTTCATCGAGCGGGTGAAGCAGCTTGGGCTCCTCGTCAAACTGGATACCAATGGCTCGCGCCCGGAGGTTCTTGAGGAGCTATTCGATAACCATTTGCTCGATTACGTAGCAATGGACGTAAAAGGCCCTGCAGTAAGATATTCAGAGCTTGCCGGCGTACGCGTCGATCTTGCTGCCATTCGCCGCTCG
>JAYEFP010000127.1:0-8074 GCA_034715975.1 Candidatus Bipolaricaulota bacterium
ATCACTCAATCACTCAATCACTCAATCACTCAATCACTCAATTCTACACCTGCAACCACTTGAGGACATCACCGAAGCGCCTCTCTGCTTCGGCAAGAAGCGCCGGCGGCGGGACAACTTTGCCAAGGATTTCTCGCGCCTCCTGTTGCGCCTGCCTCATGATGTCGAGATCACGCAGCAGGTTCACCGCGCGCAGCACGCTCAAGAACCCGTGTTGCTTTGTTCCTAAGAGGTCCCCCGGACCGCGGATGAGGAGATCCTGTTCAGCAATTAGGAACCCATCGAGGTGCTCGGAGAAGGCAGCCAGTCGCTGCTGTGCATCCTCGCTCTTGGCTGTAGCGATAGTATAACATGTTGCGTGTTGCCCGGCACGACCGATTCGTCCACGCAACTGATGAAGCTGAGACAGGCCAAATCGTTCAGCATGCTCGATAACCATGAACGTCGCGTCGAGAACATCAATCCCGACCTCGATCACGGTTGTCGCGACAAGAAGATGCACCTTCCCTGATTGGAAGACCTCCATTGCCTCCTGTTTCTCCTCGGCAGATAGCTTCCCGTGGATCAATCCGACGCCGAAGCGCTCAAATAGTGACGAGAGCTCAGCATGCACCTGTGTCGCCGCCTTCAGATCAAGCTTCTCCGACTCTTCGACGAGTGGGAGAACAATGTATCCCTTCTCCCCTCCCTCCAACAGTCTCTCGACCCCGGCGTAGACCTCATCACGGCGGTTCTCAGCCACGCAGATCGTGGTGATCTGCTTCTTTCCAAGCGGCATCTCATCGATCAGCGAAACATCGAACTCCCCGTACAAGGTGAGCGCAATCGTACGCGGAATGGGAGTAGCGCTCATGACAAGGAGGTCCACATCTTCGCCCTTCTCCTCGATCAACGCGCGCTGCACAACACCGAAGCGGTGCTGCTCATCGATGGTCACTAGACCGAGAGAATGAAAGGCCACATCTTGCTCAATGAGGGCGTGCGTGCCGATGACAAGGTCGATCTCACCATCACTGATCTCTTGCTTTAGCTCGTCCTTCTTCTTGCTCGCGCTGGTGAGGATGGCGAGATTCACCGGCAACCCCGCGAGTAGCTCTCCAACCTTGAGGGCGTGCTGCTGCGCGAGGATCTCCGTTGGGACCATGATCGCCACCTGATAGCCGGCGTCGATCGCGGCAAGTGCAGCAACCAGAGCAACAATTGTTTTTCCGGAACCGACGTCTCCCTGCAGCAATCGCATCATCCGCCTCTTCGAACGCAGATCAGCGAGAATCTCGCGCATCGCCCCCTGCTGCGCAGGTGTGAGGCGGAACGGGAGACGGGCAATGAACGTATCGACGAGGGCTCCGTCACCCGCGTGTGATTTGCCGGGTAGAGAGCGCGTTTGTGCCCCCATCCCAATTTGCAGGAGGAGCAGCTCCTCGAATGCCAGGGTACGTCGGGCTCGTTCGAACGACTCTTCGTCGCTCGGAAAATGGAGCGTGTGAATCGCTTCTGATCGCTTGAGAAGATCATGTCTTTCGCAGATCTCTCCTGGGATTACATCGGGAAAAGCACCACCGTACAGTTCCAGATTCCGGATGATCAACGTTCGAAGGAAGCGATCACTCACTCCTTCCGTTGCTGGGTAGATCGGGACGAGGCGTCCGATCTCCATCCCCTCCTCGGACGGCTCCCACACTGGTGACGAAACCTGCAACTTCCCGTAGTGCTGCTCGATCTTCCCGTACACATCGATCGTTTCACCGCGCTTGATCTGGTTAGCAATCCAGAGTTGATTGAACCAGGTGGCGTAGAGAAACCCCGTTTCATCGCTCAGCGTCACTCGCACTATCGATGTGCGCTTACTGACGCGCGACTGATCAACCCCGACAACCTCCGCACGCACAGATACCATCTCCCCACGGCGCAATTCGCCGATCATTGCAAAGCGAGATCTATCCTCTAACCGACGTGGAAGGTAGGTGAGCAGGTTCTCGATCGTGCATATTCCCAGCTTTTCGAGCAGCTTTGCTCTTTTCTGTCCTACGCCGCTGGCGTGATTCACGGGAAGAGCAAGGTTCGCTGGGTTCACCGTCGGGGCTTGCGTTCCGCCTCCCTCAAGGAAAGTTCTAATCCTTCCGATAACGCGCTGTCGCTCAAAGTGGTCGGCGGCCTTGTAACCGGAAACCACAGACGTGGCAGCGGGAAGATTAATCCTAACGAACTCCTCCATGCCACAGGTGACGGCATCATCGTTGTATCCACGCGCCTGTTCCAAACGCAATATTTTCCTGATTAGCTCGACGGTATCCGCATTTTCTTGTGGCATATCGAGGGTTACTATATAATCACGGACGCTCGGAGGCAAGGCAGATGACAACAGAGATTAAGATTTATGGGGATTCCGTCCTTCGTCGCATGGCCGATCCATTACGCCGCATCGACATAGAAACCAAGAAGATTGCCGAGAAAATGGTGGAGGCAATGATCCGTGCCAACGGCGTCGGGCTGGCCGCTCCCCAGATAGGTATCTCCAAGCGAATCATCGTTCTTGATCTCGACGGGCAGTTCCACATCCTCATCAATCCAGAGATCATCGAGACCTCATCGGAATCACAAGAGGCTGTAGAAGGATGCCTGAGCGTCCCAGGCGTGGACGCTGAACTCACTCGCAAGCTGCGCACCCATGTACGCGGCATCACTCTGGATGAGAAGGAAGTCGACATCGAGGGAGAAGGGTTGATGGCGCGTGCAATCCAGCACGAGATCGACCACCTAAACGGGATTCTGTTCATCGATCATCTCGGTCCAGCCAAGAAGCGAAGCATCATCTCCGAGTATCGCCGCAAACAGAGGGAGAAGGACGAGTGAGGATCGTCTTCCTCGGCACATCGGCCTTCGCCTGCCCAGCACTTCGTGCCCTCGCCAAAGCACATGACGTCGCACTCATCATCACTCAGCCCGATCGCCCGGCGGGGCGGAAGCGTGAGCTGCACCCATCGGCTGTAAAGAACGCATCACTCGACCTCGGTTTACGCGTTGCTCAACCGGAGAAGATCAATAGCGAGGGAGGGATCAGCCTACTGCGAGATGCCGCGCCGGAAGCGATCGTCGTCGCCTCCTACGGGCAGTTCCTGAGTACGAAGGTTTTCTCGCTCCCTCCACGAGGAACAGTCAACATCCACGCCTCGCTCCTACCACGCTACCGCGGTGCCGCACCGATTAACTGGGCGATCATCCGTGGTGAGACGGAAACAGGTGTTACGACCTTCTTCATCGAGAAGGGGATGGACAGCGGAGAGATCCTCGTGCAGCGCTCTTGCCTAATCGGCTCGGACGAAACCGCGGGGGAACTGCACGACCGATTGGCAACGCTCGGCGCAGAGGCGATCTTGGATACCCTGTGCTCGATCGAGGATGGAACGGCTCATCCCACACCTCAGCGGAAAGAAGACGCCACCCTGGCCCCCAAGCTCTCCCGTGCTGACGGCGAGATGGACTGGACGAAGAGTGCACGCGAAATTCATAACCTGGTGCGCGGGTTGAACCCATGGCCGGGGGCGTTCACTCACCTTGGGGGAGAAACGGTGAAGATCCACCGCACTGCGCTCACCGGGATCGGACATGGCAGAATTGAGCCAAGAATAATCGCCCTGCAGGAGACAGGACGCCTCCTCGTGGGCACGACCGATGAGCTAATCGAGATACTGGAGATACAACGAGAAGGCCGTCCACGCACGACTGGAAAGGCCTTTCTAAATGGGTTGCGTGGGGATTCCCATTTTAACTAGCGCGGGTACAAACCGGCTAGCCCTGTCTCTTCCATCTTTCGTTCCAGAACGATCCCAGGAAGCTTGCGAATGTATATCTCCGCCGTGTTGTGCACCGTCGCCTTGAGAACATGCCCGCCGAACGCGGCAGCGCCGTGCTTGGCAATCGTAGCGTGGCAGTGGATCACCAATTCACCACTCTTGCGTGCGAAGTTACCCTGTAGACTAAGCAGTTCTACCGGTTCATCGATCCGTTGCACATCGTAGCTCGATCCGTTCCAGTAGCCAATCTCCAGATCGCGCAGCATACCCACACCGTTTAGAAGGACTGCCGAATCAAGCGACAGCGTCGCAAGCGATGCTATCAGCTCCTCCCCGTCCATCAACCGCACCATCACATCCTGCCCCGATTCTACCTTGAGCATTATGCACCTCCTGTGTTAAGAGTCCATTGATAGAGCAATGCTACGCATTTCCGCCGCTCTAGCAACTATGAAGAGGTTGCAGATCAGTGTCCTCTACACCTATCCTCTCAGGCATGAACGGCAAGGAGAAAATCGACTGGATCGCCCAACGCCTGCTCGATCGTTACGGTGAGATTGAGATGGCGAGAAGCGATCCTCTTGAGGAACTGATAACGACAATCCTTTCTCAGAATACGAACGACACCAATCGCGACCGGGCATATCGTTCATTGATCGATCGCTTCGGAAGCCTCGCTGCGGTGAAGGAGGCACCTGTAGAGCTGATCGCAGAGGCAATCAAGATCGGCGGTCTGCACAATCAGAAGTCCATACGGATCAAGAACTTACTGGAACGAATCATGCGAGAACGGGGATCGCTTGACATCTCGTTTCTTGACGATCTTCCTCTCGACCGAGCGCTGTTTTGGCTCCTGTCATTCCCTGGAGTGGGGAGAAAGACGGCCGGGATCGTGATGCTCTTCTCGTTTGATAAGCCGTACTTTCCCGTCGATACGCACATCAAGCGCGTGACAGGTCGGTTGGAGCTCATCGGCCCCAAGGACGATCCGCACCAGCAGATAAACGAACTCCTTCCTCCCGATCCAGCGCTCATGCGGCGGCTGCACCTGCATCTGATCCGCCTCGGCCGTGAAATCTGTCATCCACGCAATCCCAACTGTCCTGTGTGCGTATTGAGCGATCACTGCGCGTGGCCGGTCAAGGCTTCCTGAGTGAACCGAAATCAAGAGCCACTATCCTCTCCTGCCTGCTGCAGGCAGGCGAAACGACACGGAATCTCATTCCTTAACATACCTGGCGGATCCTGGGTAACTGATAATCGAATCTGTCAGCTAAGTTGTGTGTGCTGGACTCTGTTGTTGGAACGAAGAAGAAAATACGATTAGAATGTTTGGCGCTTCCGGGTTTTGTGTGGGCGGGGGAAGGCTGAGGTGATATTCTTTAAGGCATGCGAGACAAAGACTTGTATGCTCAGATTCTTGGGATTAGGTATCCGTGGTTTGTTGGAGAGGTCGAGTTACAGCTTCAGGAGGGCGAAGTGATTGTTCATCTGGAACTTGACCCTAATTACACGCTGACTTGTCCTGTGTGTGGCAAAGCTAGTCCTGGTTACGACACGCGACGACGTCGCTGGCGTCATCTGGACACCTGCCAGTATCGCACGGTGTTGGTTGCCGATGTACCGCGAGTAGAATGCGAAGAGCATGGTGTGCACCAGATTGATGTGCCCTGGTCAGGGCGTGGCGCTCGCTTCACGGCCTTGTTTGAAGCACTAGCAATCGACTGGATGAAGGAAGCTAGTCTGTCGGCTGTGCGTCGATTGTTGGGTATTAGTTGGGATGAGGCTGCCGGGATCCAGGAGCGAGCCGTGCGTCGTGGCCTTGAGCGGCGGGGAGCAGTTTCTCCCAAGCGAATCGGTGTGGATGAGACGTCGTTTCAAAAGGGACACGAATACGTAACAGTGGTTTCGAACCAGGAGAGCGCCAACGTGCTGTATGTAGCTGATGATCGCAAGCAAGGAAGTCTGGACGGATTCTACAGCGATCTAAATGAGGAGCAGCGTGGCGAGATCGAATCGGTAAGCATGGACATGTGGGCTCCCTACATTGCCTCGACGCAAGCATACGTGCCCGGAGCTGAGGAGAAGATTGCCTTTGACAAATTTCATGTAGCCAAACACCTAGGTGAGGCAGTGGACAAAGTACGGCGGCGTGAGCACAAGGCGCTGGTTGAACAAGGCTGTGATGATTTGAAAGGGACGCGATATCTCTGGTTACGCAACGCAGAGAAGCTCAGTCCTCAACGCTGGGCAGACTTGAAGGTCCTTCGGCGGCGAACGTTGAAGACTGCCGAGGCATGGGCAGTGAAGGAGATGGCAATGTCACTCTGGGGATACAAGACACGAACCTGGGCTCGCAAGGCGTGGAAGCAGTGTATTCACTGGGCGAAGCTGACAGATCTGGGGCCGGTGATCTCTGTGGCGCGAATGCTGGAGCAACATCTGGAAGGCATCTTGAATGCAATTGTGTTGCAAGCGACGAACGCATTGGCTGAGGGGATCAACTCCCGCATCCAGCGGATCAAGAGGATGGCGTATGGTTTTCGGAACAGAGAACGTTTTCGTCAGGCGATCCTGTTTCACCTGGGCGGTCTGGACCTTTACCCGACAGCCCTCAAGCGATCATGAAGATCAATCACCCACACAAAACCCGGAAGAGCCGAATGTTTCATATCGCCGTTTTTGTGGTTCATTGACAAGAACTGCGGGCGAACCGCCTATCTGTGATAGAATGCATAGTGCGGTGGGGGTGACTATGGAACGCCAAGAAGTTGACATTGATAGAGACAAGGCCCTGCATGATGCTGTTGTCAACAATGGCGTTGGCAGTCGGCGGCTTAGGGGGCAGCTCAGAATTTTCTTCGGGTACTCCCCTGGGGTTGGCAAAACCTATGCCATGCTAGAAGCGGCTGCTGCCACAAAAGGATCTGACAAACGCGTGTTTGTCGGTCACGCCGAGCTTCATGGCAACACGGACTTGGTATCCCTGCTTCGGGAGGACGACATGTTCCACGGGGAGTCCCAACCGTTGGGCGACGTGCGCTTTTGGGACTTCGATCTGGACGCAGCCTTGGCTCGGCACCCTGACTTGATCTTGCTTGACGATCTAGCCCACACAAACAGCGCGGATGGCCGGAATAGGAAACGCTCGCATTGATGTTTGGACTACGCTGAATGTCCAGGACATCGAAAGCCTGAATGAATCAGTGGCGCAGATCACCGGCGTTCTCGCTCGCGAGACTGTTCCTGACCGATTCTTCGATGAGGCTGGTGAGATTACGCTAGTGGACCTCTCGCCTGACAAGCTGCTTGAACAGGTTCAAGAAGGTAAAGTGCATGTTCCCGAGCGGATGGCTCCTGATACGGATGAAATCTTTCGCAAACCCAACCTAGTTGCGCTGCGAGAGCTTGCTATGCGCTGCGTTGCAGACCATGTGGGGCGAGACATTCGGACAATGCGCTCACAGCAACCGCGCGCTCACACCTGGGCTGCGACCGAGCGGCTTCTTGTCTATCTCGGAGCAAGCTCGGATTCCGCCAAGCTCATCCGCGCTGCCCAGCGAATGGCGAATGCGATGCATGCGGAATGGGTTGTCGTGTACCCGGAAGCTCCTCCACGGAAACAGGATGTGAGGAGCAGAGAACTGCTGAACCGAAACCTAAGGCTGAGTGAACAGCTCGGCGCTGAGACGGTCAAGTTGACGGGAGAGGACATTGTCGAGGAGATCTTGAAGTACGCCGCCTCTCGCAATGTCACAAGAATCGTGGTCGGGAAGAAGGCACGAAGCCGGGGCCTCCGGTTCTGGCGCCGATCACCGGCGGACCGGCTGACCTCCCGGAGTGGCGACATCGATGTCTATGTGATCAGGAGTGCTGAAGAAAGCACACCCTCGACAACTGGAGCCCCTCAGCGCTATCGCGTCCTAGCTAAGTACGGCTGGGCGGTTGGCTTCGTGGTGCTGGCCACTGGGATTGCGGGCCTGTTCGACTGGTTTGATCTGACGGATGCCAATCTCATCATGACTTATCTTCTCGCAGTCGTCGTTTCCGCTGTGCGGCTTGGCCGTGGACCTGCGATCTTGTCGTCGATTGCAGGCGTGCTGCTCTTCAATTTCTTCTTCACATCACCACGATTTACCTTTGTTGTTGACAATCCCGAGTACATATACACGTTCTCCGTGATGCTCGTTATCACGCTTGTTGTTAGTGCGCTGACCGCAAAAATTCGCGAACAGATCGATCTGTCGCGGGAAAAGGAACGGCGCACCGTAGTCTGGGAC
>JAYEFP010000128.1:0-8055 GCA_034715975.1 Candidatus Bipolaricaulota bacterium
TGTTATGCACTGCCCGCACAACAGGCATTCCCCGCTGTTTACTGTTCCATCGTTGATCGCCCCATTCGGGCATTCTCGCGTGCAGCGATGGCACTTGATGCAATCATCGTGCACGTGGATGCGAAACAAGGGAAAACGCGACAGCAACGAAAGAAGTGCTCCCAATGGGCAAAGTGTCTGGCAAAACGGACGGTAGATGAACACGGAGAGCAGAGCGAACAAGGCAGTGATGCCGATCGTGATCGGCGTTCCGCCCCACGAGAAGAGGGGTTTGAACGGGGAGTAATCCTGCAAAATCGCAGTCCCCGTAACGAACACTCGTACAACCAAGTAGACGAGCACAACATACCTGAGCTTGGATAGTACCTTCATCCATCGAGAAGGGATCTTGAGTGCCCATTTACGTACATGCAGAAGCTCCTGCGCGGCTCCAAAGGGACATATGTATCCACAGAAAACACGTCCCATGACCAGGGAAAGGACTACCGGAATCAGAAAGAGCAACAGGTAGCCGGTATTGAACTTAAGGATCACGTTCTGTACAGCGCTCGTCGGACAGAGGAACCCACCCATGACAAATCCCAACACGACCACCGACAACAGGAGTACCCACCGGCGCAGATCATACCTGCGAAAGACGATGATTCCCACAGCAAATGCGCTAAACACAACAAGTAATACGACCTTCAGTGGTTGTTGGTGGATGAAGTAAGCCGTGCTCACGGCAGATGTCGTCTCCGGTGTCTGAAAGGCATGTGTCTCCTCTGGGGGTGCAAAGTTGCTATTGGAGCCAAATCCATCGGCAAAGAGCGGCACTGCCACGCTTACGATGATCACCAGCACAAGCGCGGCAACACTCCGCTTGCCGCGTTTACTGAGAATGGGTGTCCTATTCACGATATGCTCACTGGCTGTTCGTTAACAGGTAATCAAACCTGTAGAAGAAATCATCACTCACCAAGAGCAGCGGCTCTATTCCGGCTTTGTTAACCGCGTAGTATACGCGGGTTTCTCCCTCGTAGCCTTCAACTGCGGACAGACTCAACGGAAGCGACATCGAAACATCATTCACCGTCAAGAGTCCTTCGTCGAGCTGAATCACCCCGATTGCCGATTCCACGGTCAGCTCCGCGAGCGGGGTGAACGGATAGCTACCAGCCAGCGCCTGCATGAACAAGCCGTCTTCTGCTCCACGTGTGACCGTGATTGGCAGGACCGCCTCTTCGTATCCCTCTTTGGAACAGGTCTTGGAGATCTTCAGGAACCCCTCACCAGGAACACTCAACGAGACATTGAACCACTTTTCGTACAAGAACGGGTCTATCTCTTCCCACTGTGTCTCCCCAATGATCTGGATGTTCTCCCAAGCAAATTGATAATCGAGAGGGTCCTCCATGGTGCAGTTCTTGTGTGTCTTCTGCACGCGCACTCCGATCTCCCCCACCGTTCCCACCGGAGCCGTGATCTGGTCGTAGTTGAAGCTGAAGTCGCACGCTACAGCAACAACTGATGCCAACAATAGTCCCACTACCGCCAAGAACATGCTCTTGATCGTTTTCATCAGTGTCCCCTTTTCTCAGAACCATTAGGGAGGTCGGACGACCGGCGCTACGCCGATCGCCCGATTCTCCATCCGCTAAATCGACCTGTGAGCACCATGGCCGTACCCGCCGCCATCGCACTCACCATCTACCACACCACTCTGCGCCCCGTTTAGCTGTCCCGCGCCGCTGCCGTCACGCAGGCCTCTTCCGTAGCCCTGCATCTGGCCGTAGCCGCTCCCGTCGAGGGGGCGAGCCCAATCAACGTCGTCGCAGTTGGCGATACCATCACCATTTGCATCGCGCTCAACTAGTTGGGTACACTCTCCCGCCGCTCGTGCCGTATTCCAGTCATCAGATCCCTTGCCGCCAAATCCGTTTTCAGCAAGAACAACAAGCCCCACAGCGAGAAGACTTATCACCAATGCGCCCGTTACCATCTTACCAAACCGTCCTTTGATCATTCTACATCACTCCTTAAGTTGTTAAGATGGATAAATGATACGACCGAGCTATGGATAACGGGTGGAGAAGTTGTCTGGAACTTATCAGCTCAGTCGATACACTAACGACAATTCTTGCGGCGCACATTCATGACGCGATTCTCGATGTTCCAGATCAGAGCAGGGAGGCATCAGCGTGTACGATTTTTTTGGACAAGAAAAAGGGCTTGATAGGCATCAGTCAGTGGATTGACATAACGATGGGCGCGCAGGTTGCGCAATCTGCGTCCTTGTTGTAGCCTTGCTGTATGAACGTTAAGGTTGTCGCTACCAATCGCAAGGCTCGCCATGAGTACGAGATCGTCGATACGATCGAGGCCGGGATCGTCCTCGCCGGAAGCGAGGTGAAGAGCCTACGTGACGGGAACTGCTCGCTTCAGGACGGCTACGCCGTCATCAGAAACAGCGAGGTGACCCTGCGCGGTGTGCATATCGCTCCCTACAAGCAGGCCTCGATGTTCAACGTCGAGCCGGATCGCGATCGTCGGCTCCTCCTCCACAAGCACGAGATCATGCGCTTGACCACGAAGGTCAAGGAACGGGGGCACACCCTTATCCCGTTGCGTATCTACTTCAGCAAGGGAAAGGCAAAGGTCGAACTCGGCCTGGGAAAGGGGAAGAAGACCTACGACAAGCGCCGCAAGCTGCGCGATGATGACGAACGCCGTCGCACGCAAGAGGCGATGAAGCGCTACAGCCGTGGGGAGCGCGTGTGACAACAGACATTCGCTGTGAGCTGGAAGCGCGTGAGCGCAGGGAGCTTGCGCCATATGCGATGCTGAGCACCGCAAGTCGGGGGAGGCAGTTCCCGATCGAGGCCGACCCGATCCGCACCGCTTTTCAGCGCGACCGCGACCGCATCATCCACTGCAAAGCGTTCCGCCGGCTGGAGTACAAGACACAGGTGTTCGTCAACCATGAGGGCGACCACTACGGCACGCGCCTGACGCACTTGAGGTATGGCAGATTGGGCAGACGATCGCCACCACTCTCGGGTTGAATCTCAATCTAGTGGGAGCGATCGCCCTCGCGCACGACGTTGGGCACACCCCTTTCGGTCACTCGGGGGAGGATGCTTTGAACGCACTTCTTCCAGAGGGATTCCGCCACTATGAGCAGGGCGTGCGCGTTGTGGAGGAGCTGGACGATTCCTACCCCGATCAGCCGGGGTTGAACCTGATGTTTGAAGTACGCGAGGGGATCCTCAAGCACATCATCTGGAAAATCAATCTAGACCTCGATCGCTTCTCTCACCTTGAGCCAACGGTGATGCCATCGCTGGAGGCGCAGGTAATCAACATGGCTGACCCGATTGCCTTCATCAGTCACGATCTCGATGATGGATTACGCGCTGGGATCCTTGATGAGACCGATCTGCTCCGGCTGAGGATCGCCAAGCGCCTCAGCGCGAGCGGTGAGCGTCTGTGGACGCGGCTGGTGATCCCACTTCTGGTCACTGACGTCATCCAAGCGACAAAGAAGCGCCTTGTTGACCTTTCCATCGGATCGGCTGCCGATGTGCGAGAGCATCTGGAGCTGATAGTCGACTTCTCGCCCGAGATCAAAGAGGAGAAGGAAGAGCTGTCCAACTATCTACACGAGAACTTCTACGATGACTATCGCGTGCGGCGGATGCGCAAGCAGGGAATCAGGATCATCGAGGAGATCTATCACGTATTTATGGACGACTGGCGACTCCTTCCCACGACAGTCACTGCCGTGCATCGTGATAGCCTGATCAAGGCCGATGGCGAGCATCAAGCGGAGTTGTTGCAACCAATTGTGCGTGATTACATCGCTGGGATGACGGATCGGTTCGCGTTCAAGACATATGCACAGGTAGTCGGCACGCGAATTGAATGACTGAATGATCGGGTGATTTAGAGATTGGGGAATTAAATCGCTAAATCACTCAATCATTTAACCACTAAATTTCAGCTGCGGAAGAGGACGGCTTCACGTTTGAACGCCTGCACCGAGGCGGCAATCAAGATTCCGCCGCAGATGATATTTGCTCCCAGGGTGTAGACGAGGTGCGAGAATTGAAGATTGCCGACGATGATCTCCTGCAGTGCGTACAGCGCGTTGGCAATCGGAATCAGGAAACGCGTTCCAGCGAATGTGATGCCACCGCTCATCGACACAAGGCCGATGAGGACAATGACCATGTAAATCGGCATCAAGTACGTGCTCGCCTCCTTCTGACTGCGGGCATAGGTTCCCACAATTACAACCAATGCTGAGAGGATGATCGCCAGAGGGATGAGGACAACAAGCATCCACCCGAACGAGGCCAGGCTCAACGAGAATGTCGCCTGCACGCCCTGAGCGGCCCCCGTTGTCGCCAGGCTCCCGCCGAAGAAATGGACCCCGATCAACAGGCCGACCGCAGACAAAATAGATGAGACGAGCGAGACCGTCAGGATGGTAAGAAACTTGCCCAACACGATCTCGGTGCGTGATAGCTGGCTAACGAGGAGCGTGGCGATTGTCCCGCGTTCCTTCTCTCCCGCGGTGATCTCCGCTCCCAAACCCATCGCGCCAGTGAGGATCGCCAGCACCATAAAATACGGGAGGAGCCGGCTCAGGATCATCCTTCCCATCGATTCGCCCGTAGCGACGTTCTGTACTGTAAGGTTGATTGGAGGGGAGAGGGAATCGTAGTCCATGCCTAGTGAGTCTAGTTTCTCCCGCAGCACGTCATTTAAGTATACCTGTAGGAAATCGCGTACCCGCGCGGCGGCGACCACGCCAATCTGGTCGGTCTGGTCGTAGTAAAGAGTGATGTCGAGGCCGATCCCCGGGCCTCCGGCATCCTTGTTGGCCGCCATCATCACCTGCCCGGTCTTGTCTTGCAGCTCCTGCAATCCATTCTCGATATCGTTTACAAACAGTGGGTAGAAGGCACTCGCCTGACGCACGCGGTTTTTGAACATCTCATCATCCGAGTTGTCGACGATGATCACCGTGGGAACCATCGTATCTAGCCTTACCTGTTCGGCGGTGGTGAAGTGGCCCATCACTCCGACAATGAGCGGGTAGAAGAAAAGCGGAAAAAAAACCGTGAGAAGGAGTGTACGTCGGTCACGCACCGCACCGAGGAGTTCCTTGGAGAAGAGAAGACGGATGTTCTTCCACATACTATCTAGTTGCTTGTGGATTCAGCATGAACCACAGTTGGGTCTGGGGTTACACCAGAGGAATCCGGCACACTCTCTTCTGTTGTGGCGGGAGGGGTTTCGGATTCTGTATCTACCACGGGCGCCGCAGCCGATGGTGCCGGCTGCGGTGTCGTGGCTGATGCATCAGTCTGCGTCTCGGTTTGCGGCGCGACCGAAGTAGGAGGAGTAAGAGTGCTTTGCGGAGCGAGGCTTGGCTGCGCCGTGCCCTGGGCTCCGCGCGTCATCGGTGGGGTATCGTCCTTGATTACCATGATCGTCTGTACCGGCTCTGTTGTTCCCGAGGCATTGCGGCTATAGTAGCTGATCTGGTGCGGTCCCTCGGTTCCAACGACATGGAATGGTCCGCTGTAACGGCGCCACGCTCCACTATCGATCGCATAGAACATCTTTGGCACCCCATACGTCGATGCCGAGATGAGATCCAGAATGATCGGCGTCTTCGACGTCAGCCACTGACCGGCCTCATTGCTGTAGCTCGGATCACCAAACGAGATCCTCGTTTGCGGCGCGTTGTTGTCCAGCACGAACTTGAGCTCTGTCACCCGCTCCGCGTTCCCCAGGTTATCGACCCCGTAGTAGGAGACGTCGTACTGGCCGTCCGGTCCACTCAGCGTGAACGGTCCCGTGTACTCCTGCCAGTCCTCACTGTTGATCGAGTAGAGGATTCTTGCTACCCCGCTTCCAGGATCGCTTGCACTGAGCGTAATCGGCATCTGGGATGTGATAACCATCGATCCTGCTTGCGATACTGGGTTTCCTGCGATTCCCGCCGCCATGGGAGTGACGCGCATCCAATCAACCGGCGGGGCGATGAGTGGACGGGGGTCATAGAGGGCATTGTATGCCTGATCACCGACGCCATCGCCATCAGCATCGACTCCGGCGTAATCGCTCCAATAGTTGCCGGACCAGGTATTCAGATGCCGTTGATCAAGGCCGTTTAAGCCGTTTTCTATGAAGCTGTTGCCATGAATTATGTTGTCGCGAGAGCCGATCATCATTGCGACGCCGTAATGGTTCTTGGCGATTACGTTCCCTGTAATTGTGTTACCACTTGCATTGAGCAGACGTACGCCCGCCTCACCGAGACTGAGTTGGCACTTCTCGATTTGGCCGTTCGTCACCGAGTTCAGGTAAACTCCCGCATCTCGCGCCTTCTCAATCACACAACCACGAATCACAAAATGCGCTGTACTATGATCGATGTATATCCCGTAGTCGGACGCCGAGTCATCGATGTACCAACCCTCGATGATGTACGGATCGTTCGCGCTCCCGCTCCCTGAGACAACACCATTCTGGAGCGTAAACGCCTCATTGCCGAAGATATAGATCGGTTCATGGGCCCTCCACCACAGGAGCCCGCCGTCAGATTGCCCCCCCACCAGGACGACAGAAACGACAGCGAATACAACCGTTGCCATAACTAACACGACCTTTCTGCCCATCACTATCTCCTCCTTAGCAATCTGTTTCATCTGATAATCACAGGATACCACATCCTACGCAGAAAAAGAAGCCTCACGTAAAGGACTCCTCGGTGAAAGGGCGTGCACTCCGGACTGCTAAGCGTTTCCTACTGCGGAGAAGAAGACTTCTTCCATGTCCGCTGCGGCATAGGTCTCCTTGAGCTCGGCGAGGGTTCCCAGGGCACGCAGCCTTCCCTTGTACAAGATTCCTATCTCGTCGCACAGCTTCTCTGCAATGCTCATGATGTGCGTGGAGATGAGGATCGTTCGCCCCTGTTTTCGGAACAGCTTGATCGACTCTACCACCGCGCGTGCCGCCATTACGTCCAGGCCGAAGGTTGGTTCATCGAGGATGAGCACCGGTGGATCGTGAATGATGCTTCTGGCAAGTGATAGTTTCTGTTTTTCTCCGGTGGAGAACGTTCCCACCCGGCGATCGGCAAGTGGAGTCAGTTCTAGCATCGAAAAGATCTCCTCGGTCCGGCGCGCAATCTCATCATCGCTCAAGCGGTTGATCCGCCCGAAGAAACGGATCGTCTCACGAGCGGTGAAGCGATCGTAGAGGCCCGTTTCCGTGGCGAGAAAACCTATCTGTTCTCGCACCTTGCCCGCCTCGGTCTTCGTGTCGTAGCCTGCAAGCACGGCGTTTCCCGCTGTTGGCGTGAGGATTGTCGCGAGGATACGCAGCGTCGTCGTCTTTCCAGCGCCGTTTGGCCCGAGGAGGCCGAAAATCTCCCCCCCGTGGCAGGAGAATGACAGTCCATCGACGGCTCGCACTTCCCCTCCCCTACGGGTGCGAAAGACCTTAGCCAGATCATGCACATCGACCATAACGTCGGCTTTCGCTGCGGGGCTTGGTGCACTCATAGATACTCCGTTCCCACCATCTCCTGCAACACGTCCGGGACACGTATCCGCCCATCCGCGGTCTGGTTATTCTCCAGGATCGCGGCCATCAATCGTGGTGTGGCCACGCCCGATCCGTTCAGGGTGTGTACGTATTCAGGCTTTTCTCCCTCACCGGGGCGATAGCGCATGTTGCCCCGCCTCGCTTGGAAGTCCTCGCAGTTGCTGCATGAGGAGACCTCATAGTAGCGTCCCTGGCCGGGGAGGTATACCTCTATATCTACCGTCTTTGTCGCTTGCTGTGCCAGGTCCTGCGTTGGCAGGAGGGCAACGCGGTAGTGCATCCCCAGCGCCTGCAACACTCCCTCAGCATCGCTGATCAGTGTCTCCAGCTCATCGTAGGACGTCTCAGGTTTCGTGAACTTGAAGAGCTCCACCTTGTTAAACTGATGCACCCTGATTAGACCGCGTTCATCCTCTCCGTACGTTCCTGCCTCGCGCCGGAAGCAGGGGG
>JAYEFP010000129.1:0-2206 GCA_034715975.1 Candidatus Bipolaricaulota bacterium
GAATGTCGTTTGCTTTCCTGGCAACATTGCTGCGCACCCAATCCCAATACGGATGATCGAAAACATCATACGGCTCTGTAAGTTTCCCTTCTCGTAGCGAAAATGCAAGGCAAGAGACGATCGGAGGACCATCGAAGAAAGAGACGCCGGTTTCTGCCTTGACGGGCATCAAGGGCCCGACGTGGCTGCCACGCATGAATCCGGCGACAAGGTGGCCAATTTGGAACGGAGCGAGCACCTCACCGGTGGCGGGAAAGCTCTTCTGGGTGCGCACGAGCATGATGGGATCGTCCTTCCCAACGTACTTGCCCGCAATGTTTCGCAGTCGTGTCGTGCAGCAGGAGACAGCGTGTTCGCCGGTTGCGCGCGAGCGGATGGACTCAACGACGAAGCGGCCGTTATCGCGCAGCAAAGCAGCGAGATCGTACATCTCTTCGGGCGTGGAAAGTTCGATAACCCTGTCCCCTTCAACATGCTCGACGTCCATCACGGTGAACGTGAAGCCCTGGCCGACGCTTGGTGATAGGATGAGTCCCGCGTTGTACATTGGGTCAGTAAACGCGAGGTACAACGGGAGGTTGTACGCCCCCGGCTCGGTCTTATCGGCGGTGAACATAAGGAAGGGCTCACTCGGTCGCTCATCAAATGTAAGCTCGGCCACGGCCGGCCCCATGCCACGCACGTTGCCGGAAAAGGCGTCACGCAGGAGGTCCTGTCCTGCTCCGTATAACCCTTGCTCCTTGGCTGTCTCTGTCCCCGCACGAAATGCGTCCCAGGCCAAGCGATGAATCTGTTCGTCTCCCGATCCACGATCGTGCGTTAGCAGAATCGCGATGTCGTCCCCGGTGTGGCCGATGAAGTGATCGATTACCAACCCCTTTCCCTTCTCTTCCACTGTTCTCTTAACGCGCGCCAAGAGCGCTTCGCTAGGAACCAAGTGCCCACCAATACTTCCCACATCCGCCTTGATCGCTGTAAGTGTAATCTTCATCTTCCCCTCCTGGGTAAGCCATTTTGGGTGTTGCGACGAGATTATAGCGTGGAACATGTGCACACAACAAGGTAAAACGCACCAATTCTCGCGGCTTCCGAAGCAATGTTTGCTTGACCCGATCAATCTATGCTTGGCTTGCAGCTGTCAGAGATGGTATCATGCGTGCATGCGAATTGGCGTTGTGCAGATGAACCCCAGATTCGGTGCGGTCGAGGAGAACATAGATCGTGCTTTGGCGACGATAGATCAAGCCAAGAGCGACCTATGGGTTCTCCCAGAGCTGTTTGCCACCGGCTATCAGTTCAGATCAAGAGTGGAGACGCGATCATACGCGGAAGTGATCCCTGATGGCCCAACGACAAAGCGGTTGATCGGCGCTGCACGCAATTTTGACGCCTTTATCTGCGCCGGTCTTCCTGAGATGGATGGCGAACATGTGTACAACGCTGCCGTTCTCGTCGGTCCGGACGGATTGGTTGGCCGCTATCGCAAGATACACCTGTTCTTCCATGAGAAGGAGCTGTTCTCTCCCGGGAACCTGCCATTCCCAGTTGTTGACATCGGTCTGGCTAAGGTGGGAATGATGATCTGCTTTGACCACTTTTTTCCCGAGGCGGCGCGAACGCTTGCCCTTGAGGGCGCACAGGTGATCGCCCACCCAGCGAACCTCGTCATGCCTCTTTATGCTCAGCTTACCATGCGTGTGCGCGCGTTGGAAAACGGGGTGTTTACAGCCACCACCAATCGCGTGGGGGAAGAGGCGCGCACGGATACCACACTTCACTTCACCGGCGAGAGCCAGATTGTCTCTCCCCGTGGTGAGGTTCTCATCTCCCTTTCACCGACCGAGGAGAGAGCGCAAGCTGTGGAGATCGATCCAACCGATGCTCTAGACAAGACACTCAACCCGTTGAACGATCGCCTCGCCGATCGCAGACCAAGCTTCTACTAGACCCTAAATTGACTGATTGAGCCATTGAATGATTTAGTGATTGAATCATTGAGAGATTGAGTGATTGAATCATTGAGAGACTGAATGATTGAGTGATTGAATCATTGAATCATTGAATCATTGAGTCATTGAGCCATCGGATCATTGAGCCATTGAATCATTGAATCATTGAGTCATTGAGTGATTGTTTACACTGGTTACCGTTACATCTTTTTCTGCTAAGTTATCTTTCATCTTTTCAATCCTCCGCTTCCTCGCTC
>JAYEFP010000130.1:0-8022 GCA_034715975.1 Candidatus Bipolaricaulota bacterium
AGATTCTCGGCGTCCAACTGCTTGGGATGAGTTGGGGTTACGATCAAGTTGCCATCTTGGATTGTCAGCTGTACCTGGCCATCTTCCTCGAGGCCCAGAAGCTCAAGAATGGGCTTATCTAGAATCAAGGCGTTGCTGTTGCCCACTTTGCGTAGCTGCTTAATCATTCCGGCCTCCTTCTATTATAACCATATTATAACAATAAGGCGGCCAGAGTGTCAATTGCTTCAAGCTTCAATCCAACGACCATGAACACCCCCTGCCGCTGACACAAGTTCTCCACACTCGCTCAGAATAAGAAGCTCTAGATATTCGACAAATCTGGCTCCTTGCTGTTTCGAGTGGGTAATGGCTTCTAATTTCGGTTTACACGGGACGGATGCCAGTTGCAAAGCAAGGCCGGAGGTCAGAAGGAATTCACCACGAAGAGCCTGTCTGCGTCTGCCTGTGCGTGTCCGCACGCAGACAGGTCCGAAGGACAGGCAGGCACGAAGGACACGAAGAATGGGATTCAGCTCAAGCGCACATTTGCAGTCGGGCGAGTGCAACAGCGGAAAGAGATAGTCGTCAGTCTAGATGAATTCCATAGTCCAAAGCTCAACGTGGCAGACCCCAATGGAGTAGGATTCCACAGGGCAGGCAAGCTGCTCACGCTACAAGAGAACAGGCTTTGGGTAGCGCCGGGAGCTCGCCATGCATGGCTTGCCAGGTATGGCTTGCCTCCGACCTTGCGCTTGTCCTCTGAACCCTCGGGGGGTGTAGTAAACAGGACCAGTTACTGCACCCCCCAAGTGCTCTTCGTGCCTGCCTGTCCTTCGGACGCAGACAGGCCCTTCGTGGTGAAATGAGTCCATTACACAGATTTGCACTCTTGCGAGAGTCTTGGCGCTCGACCTTTCTCTTGCGTTACGCACTCGAAACAACGAAGAGCCGACAAATCTAATGGAATTTGATAAAGACACAGGTTAGAAGACCGTCGCAGTTTCTCGCACCACTACAAGAACAGCTCTTCGATGAAATCGGCAATACTAACAGGATCTCGGGGGGAGAGAACCTTTACCCCGTCTGGAAGTGCAACCTTCTCTTTGGTGATCACCGCAATCACGTCGACCTCACCTGCGAGCGGGTCGGCGCGCGTGTCGAGAAGACGATAGACCTCAATCTTGGGAAACGGTCCGTGTTTGTACCCTTCGACAAGGACGAGATCGTAATTAGCAAACAGACGCTCGATCAGCCTCTCGATTGGCTCGTCCGGGTCGTTGTCCCAGAACAGGGCACAGGTATCATCCGAGATAAGGAGAGTCTGTTCTGCCCCAGCCTCCCGCAGTTGAGCGCTGTCGGTATTTCGCGAGTCCATATCATCAAGGTGCGGAGCGTGCTTCACCGCGCCCACGCGGAACCCTCGCTCAAGGAGGATAGTGATGACCTGAGAAAGGAGGGTTGTCTTCCCGCTGTTGTGATGTCCAATAAAGGAGACAACCTGTGTCATCACTTTCTCCTGTCGATCACACCGATGAGGTCATCCATCCCCAGGTGACGCAACGTGTCATCGGTCGGACCGTAGCGATCGTAGCCACGTACTTCGTAGTAGTCTTTGATCGTCTGTTCCATAACTTTGGCGTCGATTGGATGATCCGCGCTTGCCCCGCCTGGAAGGGGCTGGGAGAAACGAGTTGGTAATCCATCGTCCTCCATCGTGTATCCGGCGCGCGCCGTGTGCAGTCGCAACAATGCGTAGTTCCTCTCGCCGATCAACAGCATCTCCTCCGCGCTCACTTCAAGGCCCGTCTCCGCCTCCAGCAGCGCACGTATCCGTGGCAGGTTGTACTTCTCCCCCGTCGCGCGTACGGTGAACGCGCATAGAATGAGCGAGTTCACAAACGAACGCACGTCCTCGTAGGTCTTTGCCACACCAGCCTTGTCAGCCAGGGTGAACCGATCGTAGGGATGGTCAAATCCCAACTCCGGTGCAATCACACCGCCCGTGAGCATCGTGTCGTGCATTCCCTCCATGTGGGTCGCGCCTCGCGGGCTGGTAGCGTACGAGATCCCCAGGCCCTGCTTTCCCCGTGGCTCGTGCATCGGGATCTCGACACCCTTGATTGTCATCGCGAAGTCGGCACCAATTGCGGCCGCGTACTCCTCCAGCCCATCGGCGATCCTGTCACCGATCCCTTCGCGATGGGCGATCTGATCTATCAGGCGTATGATCGCCTCACCGTCGCCCCATTGGATGTCCTCGTCGACCAAACCTTTTTCTGACGCCTCCATCATGAATGCCGCTGCCACTCCGGCTGAGATGGTGTCCAGTCCGTAGTCATTGCACAACTGACTAGCAAGTGCGATCGCACTTAGGTCGTCGTTCAAGCAAAGCGAGCCGAAGGCGGCCGTAGTCTCGTACTCCGGTCCGCCGAAGCGGGGATCGACCTCGCGCCCCGCAAAAGTGGTCTTAACCGCGCGCTTGCAGCGGATGGGACAGCCGGCGCAGCCCGCGCGATCCGTGAGGATCGTATCATGCATCCGCTCCCCGCCAATTTCCTTTGCCTGATCGAAGGTTCCCTCTTGGAAGTTCTTCGTCGGGAGAATTCCCATGTCGGAGAGCCAGGTTACGCCACCGGCGGTTCCGTACTCGCCGAGCCGGCGCATATCCTCGTCGTAGGTGTCGCGCGTGTGCTCGCCGCGCTCGTGCAGGAAGCGATCTTTGTCATAGAGAGGTTTCTCTTGATTGCCACGCACGACGATCGCCTTGAGCATCTTGCTCCCCATCACGGCACCCAAGCCGGGCCTTCCGGCGGAACGGGAGACATCGTGCATGATGCACGACATTTGAACCAGGTTCTCACCTGCGATACCGATCGCCGCTACGCGCGAGCGAGGATAGCTCTCGGTGAGGCTGGTGGTCGTATCAAGAACGCCCTTTCCCCACAGGTCGGGGGAAGAATGAATCTCAGCGCTGCCATCAAGAAGTGTTAGATAGACTGGCTCCGTTGCTGCTCCGCGCAAGATGATCCCATCGTACCCACTTCTCCCCAATTCGTGACCGAAGTACCCGCCGACGTAGGATCCGGCAACACTTCCTGTCTTAGGAGAGAGGCCCATCACGATGTGACGCCCAGCACCGAGGACCCCCGTCCCTTGAAACGGTCCTGTACCAAAAACAACGATGTTGTCCGGAGAGAGAGGATCATCCTTGCCAGAAAGCTCTTCTAGAAGAATGCGCGCAGCGATCCCTCTTCCGCCGATGTACAGCCTCTCCCACTCCTCTGGTATCAAGTAGCCGCTTATCGTCCTCGTTGTCAGATCAACATGCAGGTACCTACCGAAGCTTCCGTGCATTAACTGTTCCTCCTTATCGTCATCACCACAATCCTATTGTAGCTGCAGAATAGGAGCGTGCAACGCGTAAGGAAATGCGGTCAGTGCAGCGGTTACTTGCCTTGCGCCCGTTCGCCATCGATCGCGCAGACGCAGCAATGCCAAAGCACAGGTATGGGCTTTCCATGGGATAGCTAGAAGATTGTCGGGTAGAATAGCCAGGGTTGTTCTTCCACAGGAGGGTAGCAATGGTCTACGCAATCTTTATCTGGCATGGGGTATTTCTTGCCCTTACAATGGCGATGATCGACTTCAACACCGTCTTCCCCGCAATGATCACCGATCTTGTTGACTCAAAGATCGTCTTTGGAATTCTATACTCTTTCATGCTTGGTGTCCCCCGCCTATTCAGCCTATTGTTCGGCCATTTTCTCTCTACCTATCACTACCGCAAGAAGTTCCTTCTAATGGGAATCTACTTGCGTGGTTTCGCGTTTGCCGGGATGGCAGGGAGTATGTTCTTCTTTGCAGAGAGATCCCCCTGGTTGGTGATCGGAAGCTTCTTTCTGTGGACTCTCTTGTTCTCCTTGAGTGGGGGTCTCGCTGGAATCTCCTACGACGACATTATCGGAAAACTAGTCGTAAAGGGGAAAAGGGGCAGACTGTACGCGATCAAGCAGTTTGCTGGTAGCCTCGCGGCCTTCGGTGGAGGGGGGATCATCGCCCGTGTGTTCAGTGTGAAATCGCTCCCTTTTCCGAATAACTATGCGTTAATCCTGTCCATTGGATTTGTTGGACTTATTGTCGCCTCGATCGCTTTTTGGTTCATCAAGGAGCCGGTCTCCCCGATCAAGGATGATGTTCGTCCTTCCCTCCTCTCTCTGCTCCGCCGTGTGCCGCTTATCTTACGTGAAAATAACGACTTCTTTCGGTTAATCGTGGTAGAGAACCTTTCTAGCTTCAGCCTGATGATGATGCCATTTTACATGATTTTTGCCAAAGACAGTTTTCACATTGCTGATATCTACATCGGGCGTTATCTCCTGTTTCAGGTGGGAGGGAAAATTATCTCTAACTTTCTTTGGGGATGGATTGCAGGACGGTTTGACAGTCAGAGAGTAGTGCGTTCTTGCATTCTTCTAGGAGCGCTAATCCCCTTGATTGCTATTGGACTATCTCGCTTAGGGCCAGACCTATTCTCTATAGTTTTTCTCCTGATTGGTTTCGTGCATAGCGGTCGGCGCATCGGGTTCGAACCGTATCTTCTAGACATCATACCTGCAGATGAGCGGCCTGTTTACCTCGGAATCCGCGGGACCCTCAACGTCCTTGTTGTTATCCTTCCGTTTCTCGGTGGAGTCATCATCCATTTTGCCGGATACTTTCCGGTGTTTGTGATAGTCGCGATGGTCATGTTCTCTGCGTTCTTCCTTCTTAACGGAAGACCGGAAGGAGTGCACTAGTGCGCTGTCACCCGAGATCTGCTTAGATAAGAGAAAAGTATTGATCGAAGCTCTCTGAACCCCCCTTAAGCTGAAACTCACCCGTCTTCCTGTCCTGGATGTATTCTCCGTGGTACTCCCCGCGCACGACACGATCCAGCTGCTCGATCAGTGTGTCCACCTCTGATTCCTCGTTGTAGCAGCCAAAGCTGACCCTGATCAAGCCGGGCAACCCCTCGTGCGAGCCGTGTTCAACCTCGTCTTTGTATTCCTCGATCCTGCCGCTAGACACGTGCAGCAGCTTGAGCACGTACGGATGTGCACAGAAACACCCGTTGCGTACCCCAATTCCACCTTCATACGCCAGGATTGCAGCGAGAAGCTGGTGCGGCATCCCATCGATGTTAAACGGGATCACGCCCAGACGTTGGGAAGTATTCCCGGGATCCGTGTCCCCATAGATGTTGATTCCGCTTAGCTTCTCCAGCTTGCGCAGCAGGTACGTGCTCAAGCGAGCCTCATGATCAGCGATACTCTCCATGCCGATCTGTTTCATGCATAGGATCGCCCCGGCTAAGGCCACGGCGCCGACAGCGTTCGGTGTTCCCGCCTCTTCCTTTTCCGGCAGGCTGGCCCAACGGACCTCATCCTCTGTCACCAACTTGATCGTTCCTCCTCCGACAGAGTCCGGATTCCCTTTAAGGAACGTGTCCTTTCTTCCGACAAGGACTCCTGTGCCGTAGGGGGCGTACATCTTGTGACCGGAGAAAGCAAGGTAATCGATGTGCGAAGGATCATCGAGTGGTCGCATCTCGATCTTCCGGTGAGGAGCAAGCTGAGCGGCATCGACAAAGATCTCTGCGCCAATCGTGTGTGCCATTTCAGCGATTTCGTGGATCGGATTGAGGTATCCAGTAACGTTCGATGCCCCGCTGATGGCAATCAGCCTAATTCTATGCGAGAACTTGTGAAGGAGATGGTCGAGGTGGTCCAGATCGAGGCCACCATGCGGATTGATGTTGATGTACTCGACATTTGCATTCAGCCTCCACGGGAGATCATTTGAGTGGTGCTCCATGATCGAGCGCAGAACGATGTCATCGGGAGCAAAGGACAGCCTATGTGCCAACTTGTTGATCGACTCTGTCGCGTTCTTGGTAAAGATCACCGTGTGTGTGTTGACATCGGCTCCGACAAACTGGCGGACGACCTCGCGTGCGTGCTGGTATGCCTCCGTGGAAAGCCTGCTCTTGAATCCCGCGCCGCGCTCGACACTGGAGTACCAGGGAAGAAACTCGTTGACCTTCTCAAGTACAGGCCGTAGCGTTGGTGTAGTGGCAGCGTTGTCGAGGTTGATGTACTGAACGATCTGTCCGTCAAGGAGCGGAACCTTCTTGTGGATTCCGATGACCTGGTCTCTCACGTTGTCGATCGTCAGCTTCTTCAAGGCTTCTCCTTGTATTCACAGTTTGGTGGGGGTCAGTCTATCCTTCGGACGCCCAATGTTCAACGAAAACCGGTCGTGTCCCGATGCTGGTCGGAATTGCCGAAGGAGAGCAATGCTTTGTCAGGAGGCGCCATCATGCCTACCAGATGTTGCTCATGAGTCGTGATTTGGGATAATCTGCATACCAACCTACATTCTAACAGTCAGAGGTGGATCGATGAGAACACTGTCCCAAGTCCTTTCCCAAAGCGCAGCATCCTTTCCGAATCGTCCAGTAATTGCCAATGACGGGAAGCGCATCACGTACAAGGAACTCGACGCTCGGGTCGATCACGTGGCCCGTGGCTTGATTGAACTTGGAGTGGCTAAAGGAGACAAGGTTGGCCTGTGGATGCCGAATGTTGCTGAGTGGATCGTCGCGTACTTCGCTGTCGCGCGCATTGGCGCGGTCGTCGTCCCGATGAACACACGCTACAAACCACACGAAGTACAGTACATCCTCGATAACTCCGAGGCGACAACACTGTTCATGGTCGATACGTTTGTGGAAATCGATTACCGTGCTATGATCGCCGATGTGCGCAGCCAGCTTCCGCGCTTGAAGAATGTCATCGTGGCTGGAGAAAAGGGAGACGACACACACTCCTTCTCTGAAGTGGAAGCGTTGGGTGCTGGCGCTATCGACGACGACGTGCTCACACAACGTGAGGCAATGTGCGATCCGCAGGATAACGTGTTCATCCTCTACACCTCAGGAACGACCGGCAACCCCAAGGGAGCCATGCTCTCCCACCACAACATTGCCGAGAACGCGAAGCAAGTGACAGGGGTTCTGCACACAACCGAGAAGGATGTCTTCCTTCTTGCGGTCCCGTTCTTCCACTGCTTCGGCTGCGTGATGGGGATCATGGGATCGATCACCTGGGGAGCGAGCATCGTCCCTATGACCATCTTCAAGGCAAAAGAAGCGCTTGAACTCGTCGAAAAGGAGCACGTCTCGATCCTCTACGGCGTTCCCACGATGTTCGTGCTGGAGCTCGAAGAATACCGAAAGGGGAAGGAAGACGGCTCTACCTACGACGTGTCGTCACTCCGCACCGGGATCATGGCCGGCGCTCCCTGCCCTGTTGAGGTGATGAAAGGGGTGCTGGAGGAGCTTCACTGCAATGTCTCCATTGCCTACGGTCTTACCGAGGCCTCGCCCGTGATCACGATGACCCGATTCGACGACTCGATCGACCTACGGGTGGAGACGGTCGGAAGGGCCCTTCCCGGGATCGAGGTGAAGATCTCGGATGACGATCGCCAGCCTGTTGCAGCGAACGAGACGGGCGAACTCTCCTGCCGAGGGTACAACGTCATGCTCGGCTACTATAAGATGCCCGATAAGACCGCTGCGGCGATTGATAAGGATGGTTGGCTCTATTCTGGGGACCTGGCAACGATGGATGAGGAAGGATACGTCAAGATCGTCGGTCGGAAGAAGGATATGTTGATCACTGGTGGGTTCAATGTCTACCCCGCCGAGATCGAGGAGTACCTGTTTACCCACCCCAAGGTGCAGAACGTCTCCGTCGTCGGCATCCCTGACAAGGTGATGGGAGAGGTTGCCGTTGCCTACATCATTCCCCGCGAAGGTGTCTCGATCGATTTGCAGGAGATCGTCGATTACTGCGCCGGGGAGATCGCGAACTTCAAGGTCCCCCGCTACGTGGCGATAGTCGATGAGTTTCCGATGACCCAGTCCGGGAAGATCCAGAAGTTCCACCTGCAGGAGAAAACGAAGGATCTCCTTGCCGCAGGGCGCCTCACCAAGCT
>JAYEFP010000131.1:0-8020 GCA_034715975.1 Candidatus Bipolaricaulota bacterium
CGATCAGCCTGACACCCTGCAGCTTCTCCTTCTTCATCCGACCGACCGCGTTTACGCCTCCATCACCAATCCCCAAGACGACAATGCGTGCGTTTGTCCCTGGCTTCCGCTCGTCCTCTCTCGCTTGTTCAACAAGCGGTGGCTCGCCGATCATCACCTCCCGCGGGCCGATAACACCCCCAACAGCAGCTTCCAGCTTCGCCTGCTTACGCAGGCAGTACTCCTTCTTGAACTCACTGTCCACGGATATCGTCAGCCGATCAGCAGAAAGAGAAATCGCCTGCACGTCCTTGGGAAGGCATGCTCGCAAGATACGGTCCTGCAATGTCCCCAGGATCTCGCGCCATTGCTCGCGAAGATCGTCGTTGCGCATGTCGTTATTTGAACGTTCTTTATCGGACATTCTCTCTTCTCCTGATACCATTCTCTACGGATAGGCTGGAAAAGTCAATAACGTAGCCCTGCTTGCCGCTGGGCACGATTCATCTTACCATTGCAACGCAATGGAGAATAGTGCGGTGTGGAATGTACTTAAGTGGGTACTGAAGACTCGGGAACATGGAGGCGGGAAGACTGAAACAACTCCTTGGCGATCTTGGTGTCGCAACACCTTTGCGCCTGGCCTGTGCGTGTCCCTGTCTGCGTGCGGACACGCACAGGCAGGCGCAGAGAACAGCAGAAGGCGGACAAATGATGGAAAACGCGATCTCTTTGCCCTGTACCTTGCCCGGAGTGTGAGGAGCCAAGACACGAAAGCATAAAGATAGAAGAAGGGATTGATAAGAAACGCATAAGGGAGGAACTGAAAAGAGGGTAAAAAAGCATTCAGGCTGATCCTAGCGCATCAGGATCAGCCCTCAGTTGTATTGCCGCTACTCCTTTTCTTTGGACGCAGCTACGATTTCCATTCCGTTGTAGTAACCGCAGTGCGGGCATACGCGATGCGGAAGTTTCAGCTCGTGACAGTGCGGACATTCCATCGAAGCGAGCACGCTCACGCCATAGTGCGTGCGCCGCATACGCCCCTTTGAGCGCGAAGTACGATACTTGGGGACCGCCATTGTTCCTCCTTAATGCTCAAAACGAACCCTGCAGAGTTTCTTTAAGTAGGGAGAAACGCCTCGCAGAAGTCGATTTCCAATTCGATAACATACAGAGTTTAGCCGCTCTAGGCAGACGATGCAAGGTCGAGGATGAACGTCACCGGGCCATCGTTTACCAAGTCAACTTCCATGTGAGCACCAAATACGCCGGTCTGTACCGGTACCCCTGTCCCTCGCAGCGCACCCACAAACAAAGCAAACATCTCTGCAGCATCCTTTGGAAGGGCGGCCCGGGCAAAGCTTGGCCGACGTCCCTTCTTTGTGCTCCCATACAAAGTAAACTGAGGTACGGCGATGATCTCCCCCGCGGTATCTCGCAACGATCTATTCATCTTCCCGTCTTCATCCGCGAAGATTCGTAGATTAACGATCTTATCTGCCATGTGTACAAAGAGATCCTCGTTGTCATCGTGTGTAAAGCCGACAAGAAGCACAACCCCACCCCCAATCGCGGCAACCGTCTCTCCATCAACGCTCACCGCTCCCCGACTCACACGTTGCAAGACGATCCGCACTTTCAGTCTCTCTCTTCCAGCTTCTCGGCAACTTTGATCAGTTGTTCGAGGTGAGCATCGTCGAGTGTGGCCACGCGCGCTAACAAACGCAGCTCCAGGTGCTCACGACCCATCTTCGCCCGTGCATGATCGTGAAACGCCCGTTCGACAAGATGTGAGGCCTGCCGGTTCACGTTGTGATCGATAAAGTTTACCCGCCACTGCGGGAAGTTAGCCATGACCCCACGCGTAATCTCCAACAGATGCTTGAGGTGCGGTTCCCTGCTGGTGAATACGCCGTTCAGGTGATTCACCAAGTGCTGATCGTCAGAGAAGAAAATCACTGATTGCGGTGAGTAGGCGAGTGCCGCGCGCCCGGCTTCGATCATGGCGCGATAGCGTGCGATGCGCGACGTGGTACGCCCAATGAGGCGAGGGATTTCCTCAATGACGTTCCCATCCTTGTCTGTAATCGCAATACCGATCCCGGCTTCGCCTGGATCATTCTGCGCACGTCCATCGGTGTATACGAACAGCTTTTCCATGTCTTGTGGGCCCACCAGGATTCGAACCTGGGACCGACCGGTTATGAGCCGGTTGCTCTGCCGCTGAGCTATGGACCCTTCCTCTACAAGAATCGACTATAGGCCAGGGCAGAGCGTCTGTCAAGAAGACCTGCGGCCAATTCGCCACACGAAAACAATCTGAAGAGTGATCACGACGGTAGCAATGACGCTCCCCTCCGGGCCGAAGCTGCCACCGGTCAGCCACGTTTGTCCGGAGAGAGCGGAGGAGAAGAGGCTTGCTCCAGCAAGGCCGAACGATTCCGGAGAGTAGCCAGAGTTTGCAAGTCCGAAGATGAAGAGGAGGGAGACATTCCAGGCGATGTGCCACCCGATCGCGTACCACAGTGACCGCAGGCGCACCATCCCTAGTGTAAGACCGATTGAGACGAGAGCAATGTTTATGATGCCAAGTATGCTCACGTTTGGATTCTGCAAATGCCGAACGGCAAAGACGAGCGCTGTAACGATCATTGCCAATGCCGTTCCCCAACCCCGAGAAATGTTCTGAAACAAGTATCCGCGCGATTCGATCTCCTCTGTAATCGGCCCTAGGAAAGAAGAAGCGATCAAGAAGCCCAGGCCGCCAAGCGAAATGCCCCCCGAGATGCCAGGTATTCCCCACGTTAGACGCAGGCAACCGCTTCCCACCATCCCCAGCACGACTAGGGAGATCCCGCCCGCCCCCATGGAAAGGCCAACGAGGAGCGGACGCCACAGGGCGCGAGAGTGAGACAGAAGCATGTCGCGCAACGTTCTGTGTTCAATCAACCGCCAGGCCAGAACAAACATTGCCAAGCTGCTGAACTGCGCGATCATCATCAGCCAAGCGCGCACCTCCGGGCTGATCAACAGATGGCCGTTGTCCGGGTCGAGGGACGGCCAAGCAAAGGCAAGTGAGGTGATGGCCAAGATGGCAATCGTTGGGAGGTATGCCGCCCAACCGCTCCAAGTGAGCGCATGAAGGGAGAGTGCACGCACGATCGGCCAGAGGCGTTCGGAAGCGGTTGATCTCAACAGAAGATCACTGACCTTGCTGATCGTGCTCCGATGAGAATAGATTCTTGAACACGTACTGCTGCAGATCTCCGAGTTTCTCCAGCGCGGCTGCGATTCGGATTCTGTACTGAATGGGGAAGGCTTCCGGTAGCTTGTTCCTGATCTTCGACTCATCGACCAGCGGCAGCGGATCATTCTGCCTCTGCGCCTCGTCTATGGACACGTAGTTTAGCGCCTCGCGTGTCTTGAGGATCTCACCGATCGCCTCCTCTGTGAGGTTGACCGCATCCGAAAGCTCTGCGAGGGTCGGGAGTCGATCAAGCTCACGTAGCAGGCGCACTTGCGTCTCCTCGATGTGTCGGTTCAATCCCTTCATCCAATGCGGGAACTCGGCGTGCTTGATCCGGCTTCGGATATGCTGCCGGATCTCTCCCATAATCAGGTTTCTTGCGTAATCGCAGAACTCCTTCTGTTGCGAGAACTCTATGTTGTACGTCGCGTTTAGCAGACCAAGATAGCCGGCACGAAAGAGCTCCTCATGCGAGAAGCCACTGTGAGAGAAATCCTCGTCAATCGTCTCATCGATAAGGAACGCTGTCTGCTGCAGAATCTTCTCGCGGATCTTGTCCTCATCATTCGGATGCGACACCAACAGCGCAAGGAGGTCATCGATGTCTGGCTGTTGGGGGCGTGTCTCTTCTACCATCTTGTCTAGAACGTCAGCTCGAATCCAAAGGAGACGAAATTGATTCCACTGAAGTCGAACGCCGCACGTGTGTACAAGCTCACACCGGAGAAGGTAACCTCTGCCCTTATCCATTGACCCGAAAACCCGGTAGCATCGAACGTGGTGAGACTGGTCAGAGTGACGGGATCGATGGTTGCCTCGATCGCAAGGTCCTGCTCGGCGAACATGAACGTGGCATCAAAGAGTGTTGTCGACGTTATCGTCACCTGATCACACACCGCAAATGAGAGAGCAAATCCCTGTCCGGAGAACGCAATCGGCAATATAGATGGCGGCACGGTAGCGGAAAAGCTTGTACGGCTAGTGAAACGCACTGGCTCGATCTGCAAGTCGAGGATGAAGTCGAGGGCACTCACGGAGAATGAGTCATCAATCGTGAACGCGGCGAGGAAGGCAAGGGACGGCTCCTCAAACCGATAGCCGATCTCCAGGACCTCCTTGGAGAACCCTGTCCAGTGAAACCATGTCGTACTGCTCGATAGCAGGCCCATGTAGTCCATCTCCAGGCGCACCAGCTCTTCCTCGAAGTAGAATCCCGAAACCACGGTCACCTTTGTCGAAGCCCCGCTCACAAACAAGAACTGCGTGTGATAGAAGAGGCTCAGCAGCTCATACGAGAACGGTGCATCGATTCCACCGAGCATGTTCACTAGGTCAACGGCACCAAAGCCGGTGAGTGTGGTGATGGAGAAGCCGCAGTTGATACCACTCGACAGCTTCAGAACGGTGGCCATAGTATACTCCGGCGTCTGCACGCTTCCGATATCGGCGAGGATAAGATCCGTTCCGATCTCGATCCCCACGATCTGAGCGACAACGGAGAGATCGTTCCAACTAAAGTATGGGTCAAACAGAATGTCATCACCGATCTGAACCGCCCCTAGACTCACGTCAACGGAGAAGCCCTGCGATTGAAATCCGGACAGGTCAAAGACCGTATTCGACGCAAACGCAAAACCAGCCACGTCAAGCGACAAGGACAGCCCCGACTCGATGTTGTACGACAGGGGAGGAATCGGTGTAAATGTGACATCGAGGCCGACACTCCCTGAGAATCCCAGTCCCGATCCGGGAGGGCAACAGGGATCGTCGGCCATGGCCCCTGTTGTTATTGAAACTACCAGCAACAACAAGACTGCAAAGTAGATATAGATCCGCGGCATGACAACCTCCTTAAAGTTTCAATTAGATAGTATGCAAGAGGAACTCCCAGCGCGGGGAAACAGGAGCGTGAAGACCCACAGCTTTGTCTTGTAGCAGTGGGACACGTGTCAGGTGCGGTACTCTCAACTCTGGCACTTGACTTGAACGTGTGCATTGTGCTAGGGTAGGATTATTAAGGAGGTGTAGTTTATGAAGAAATTGGTTATTGGTGTGATTGTGCTGAGCATGGTCCTGCTCTTGGGAGCAGGGCTCGCTCTCGCAAATGACGAGTACATCGTTGCGTCGGATATTCCGTGGGCTCCGTTTGAAATGGTGACCGAAGACGGTCAGTTCTTTGGCTTTGACCTTGATGCGATCCGCATGATTGCGATCGTTGCCGGTTTCGAAGTCGAGATTCAAAATATCGGCTTTGATGCAATCATCCAAACCGTGAATGCAGGGAAGGCTGATCTGGGCGTATCCGGGTTCACCATCACCGCCGAGCGTGAGGAGACAATCGACTTCACCGCACCGTACTACCTCTCCAACCAGGCGGTTGTAATCACCAAAGATTCGGGCCTCAATATCATCACCGCGATGGCTGGATTCGGACCGAATAAGGCGATCGGTGCGCAGAACGGAACGACTGGCTTCTACTACCTGGAGGACAACCTCCAGGCTGCGGGGATCAATATCAAGGCGAAAGGATACGAGTTCTACCCAACGGCGATCCTCGATCTAGTCAACGGGCGTGTCGACGCGGTTATCCAAGATGAGCCTGCATCCCGGGCCTCCATCGCCGCTTACCCGGACAAACTTACGATCGCTGGGATCATCAATACCTACGAGTACTTCGGATTCCTCGTGGCGGACGGTGACCCCGAAGGTCTCCTTCCCAGGATCAGCACGGCGATGGCCGAGCTCGGTCTTGAGGTCGTAGAGGGAGCAGGAGGCGCCAAGGATCTCGTCGTTACGCTTGGGAGCCCTTGGGACAACCTCCTTTCGGGTTACTTTGGCCCGACGAACGACCAGATCGAGGCGGCCTGGCTCGCTTCCAAGGACCTGCTCCTGGTTGATAAGGACGTGGAAGCCTTCGCCGCAAAGTTCGCCGAGGAGGCAAGTAAGTAGGCCGATCAGATCTTAGGTTTAGTTGTATAACCGGGGGCCCGGTTAGAACTGGGACCCCGGTTGATTCATCAAGGAAAGGAGAGGGCAATAGAAGGACTCATCGTTATCGTCAAGAGTCTCCCGATGCTTCTACGGGGGACGTTGATCAACATCGAACTCTTGCTCGCCTTGTTGATCGTTGGTTTGTTGGTCGGCACGGTCATCGCTTTGTTGCAGGTCTATGGAGGGTGGTTCTTAGGAACGCTTGCCTCTGGATACGCGTGGGTTTTCAGAAGTATTCCCGCTCTTGTCCTTCTATTCCTGTTCTACTTTGGCCCTTCGCAGTTCGGAGTAGATGTTGCTCCATTTCTCGCCGCGACCATCGCCCTTGGGTTACGCTCCTCGGCATACCAGTCGCAGATTTTTCGGGGAGCGCTCCAAGCGATCCCCCACGGACAGATGATGGCTGCTCGTTCACTGGGGATGAGTCGTTTGCAGGCGATCGCCTCGATCATCATTCCACAGGCATTTCGCCTCTCCATCGCCGGATGGTCCAACGAATTCTCATCTGTGGTCAAGGATACAACCCTCGCTTACATCGTCGGCCTCAACGAGGTCCTGCGCAAAGTCCGAATCATCACCGATCGACACTATGACCTGGCAATGTTGGCCTACCTTGCTGTTGCAGTGATTTTCCTCGGATTGACCTACGCTGGAAATTGGAGTTTGGGCTGGTTGGAAGAGCGAATACGAATACCCGGCCTGCAAATAGGGGGGGAGCTGTAATCAATGAGTCTGTTAAGGGTTGAAGATATCCATAAGCGATACGGGAAAGAGGAGGTCCTAAAAGGGGTCTCTTTCGAGCTTGAACGCGGGGAGACGAAGGTAATTATCGGTCCCTCCGGGACTGGGAAGTCGACGCTCCTCCGCTGTATAAACCAGCTGAGCCCGCCGGAAAAGGGACGTGTATGGCTCGACGGAACAGAAATCACGCATTCGCATGCGAAGATCAACGATCTGCGCGCGCAGATCGGCTTTGTCTTCCAGAGCTTCAACCTTTTCTCCCACCTGACCGCCCTGAGAAACGTTAGAATCGGCCCTATCAAGGTCAAGGGTATGAGCAAGGAAGATGCGACGGAATTGGCGATGGAGGAACTTGCCCGTGTCGGATTGAAGGACAAGGCTGATGCCTACCCCTCACAGCTCTCAGGAGGACAGCAGCAACGTGTGTCTATCGCCAGAGCGTACGCCATGCGCCCCAAGCTCATCCTGTTCGACGAACCAACCTCGGCCCTCGATCCGGAGCTGATTGGGGAGGTCCTCGAAGTCATGATCCGTCTTGCAAAGGGCGGGATGACGATGCTCGTGGTCACACACGAGATGGGATTTGCCCGAGCAGTCGCCGATGAGATCATCTTCATGGAACACGGGGTTATCACAGAACAAGGAAATCCCAAGCAGATGTTCTTCGCCCCGAAACACAAACGGACAGGAGAGTTCCTCAACAAGATCACCGAGCTATACGGAGAGACAAACTGATGGTCTTCGATCCGGCCTGGCTGTCGCCACTGGCGCACGGGCTGATCCTTACACTAGAGATCACTCTAACCTGCATTGTGATTGGGATCGCACTCGGGATCATGCTGGCTCTCGGCCGTGTCTATGGGGGTCGACTGATCTCCATCCCGTGCAGCATCTATATCCAGGTCTTCCGAGGAACACCACTGCTGGTGCAGCTACTCATGGTTTACTACGGTCTCCCTTCTTGGGGAATTAGCCTTTCAGCATTTACCAGCGGTGTTCTTGCTCTCGGGCTCAACACGGCAGCCTACCAGGCAGAGTACCTACGGGGTGCAATTCAGG
>JAYEFP010000132.1:0-2187 GCA_034715975.1 Candidatus Bipolaricaulota bacterium
TTAGTTAATTCTTAGAAGAAAATAAATCGGACCGAGGGGCTATGCGAGGACCAAAGGGCGATCAGAGGCTTATACGCGACTACAATCGTGGGCTCGTTGTCAACCTATTGCGCACAGACGGGCCAATGTCGCGCGCTGACCTTGCTCGCCATACCGGTCTTGCTCCGTCTGCCCTCACGCAACGAATCCGAGACCTGATCGATGAAGGACTCGTTACTGAGGCAGGGAAGAAGGAATCGAGCACCGGTCGCCCTCCCACACTTGTGTCGTTTGATCCCGATTATGCCTCCGCCGTGGGGGTGAAGATCGAACGCACATGCCTTCGTGCTGCGCGAGTCAACCTGGCCGGTGAGGTGTGTGCTCGCTACGAGATTGATTTCGATCCCTCTCCTGAACCTTCCGAAATCATCTCACTGGTCGAGAAGGCAGCGGAGCATCTTAATGGTACGCGCATCCTCGGCGTTGGGATCAGCATCTCGGGATTCGTGGACACGATCAACGGCATCGATATCTACTCTCCCATCCTCGGATGGGAGAACGTCGCCCTGGCAGAACCGCTGAAAAATCGTCTCGATCTTCCGGTTCACTTGGAGAACGACGTAAACGCGCTGACGCTGGCTGAGCGCTGGCACGGAGCTGGGGTGGACTACCGCAATTTCGTCTGCCTGACCGTTGGAGAGGGAATCGGAGCCGGGGTCGTAGTCGATGGGAGCCTGTACCGTGGCGCCTTCGGCGGTGCGGGGGAGGCAGGGCACATGATGATCGATCCTTCCGGGCCAAAGTGTCGCTGTGGGGAACGCGGATGTCTGGAGGTATTCGCCTCGGACCAATTCCTAGAGCGAGAGGCGCTTCGGTTGGGGTACGCGGACATAGACCAACTGGAACAGGCAGCACGCGAACAAGACGAGCAAGCGATGGGTGTCATCGAGCAGATGGGACACTACCTCGGTATCGGCGCGAAGAACCTGGTGAACGTTCTGAACCCACAGGCGATCGTGCTGGGAGGGGAGCGGATGGAGGCGTCGGATCTATTCTGGCCTGCGTTTGAGGCAGAGGTGCGCGAACACTCATTTGCTGAGGCCGCCAAGGATTTGGAGATCGTTCCGGCACTCCTGGGGGAGGACGGGTTCCTCATCGGCGCCGCCACCATCGTCGCCGCTGAATTTTTTCGGCTACCAACAGAAAGGACTCTTATATGAACTCACGTATACAGATAGAAGACGATGGGCGAGCAGCGATCTACCTTGACAATAAGCCATGGATCTCTCAGATCGGGCTGCGCCTGTCACAACACAAGGTATGGAAGACGGACTCGGATGGAATCGTGGGTGGAAATTGGAGCACTTCCCGTGGAGACGATAACCAAGGTAGCTACGAGCTATGGAAGCGCGAGTTTAGCCTCGATGGCGGGCCGCTCCTTGCACTCTCATTACAACTCCGCGAAACCTCGTTGCTGATGAGCGGGGAGCTTCTGCGAGACATTGATCATCTCAAGCGAGAGGATTCATTCGAGGACGCGACGTTGCTCGTGCCGACGTTCACGTTCCCCGCGGAGATGTCGTTCTTCCTGTCCACATTCGGGTTGGGCGGCATCAACGATGATTACCCTGGCGGCTACTGGCCGACAGCAAAGATCGGACGCGGACCGGGTGATCTTCCTGACCAAGCCTTTGCTCCGATCGTGCTTTTCTCGCAAGGCAAGGCGCTCGCTATCTCCCCAGCGAACCTGTTCCTCACCAGTCCACTTGTGAAGACAGAGGGTGGAGTCGGCCGAGGTCTCCACGGAGCGGTCGACCATCTACCGGCAGGGACACGATTGGAGACGCTCTTTGCCCTCGGGGATGATGTTCCATCCGCGCTGATGCATCTAGGCGACATCCTCCTTGCTCGCGGCGGGAAGAAGCGCCCATCTCCGGGTTCTAATCCTATCTTCTCGAGGCTGGGTTGGTGGAACGCATACGGAAGCTACTACACAGAACCGATCCGTCGGCTGGATGAGCACGCACTCAGTGATCTTATCGATGATCTCAAGGCGAACGAAATCCCCGTCGACTATCTCGGGCTGGACCTGTGGTATCCGTACGAGCAGATCGGGCAAGCAATTCAATACGTTCCGGACAAGAAGAAATACCCGCGGGGCATCGCGCCGCTCGCCGACAAGGCAGAGCTGTCAACTGTCCTCCACCT
>JAYEFP010000133.1:0-2167 GCA_034715975.1 Candidatus Bipolaricaulota bacterium
CATACGCAGGACCTCACTCTCTTCCTTGAACGAGGTTGTCACCATCCAGAAAAATGGAAGGAGCATGATGGCACAGCCTATTAGAAGGAGCGCGTACAAGGTGAATCGGTAGCTGGAACTTCGAAGCTTGTAGTTGCTAAGGATTGCTTGTCTTGAAGCCAAACTCCCTCCTTGAACGACACAAACAGTATAGCGGTTGGCAAGGCGTGTGGCAACAGCATCTCGTGTACAATGATAAGATTCTCAGGACAAGAAAGGGGGATACCAAGACAGATGACTGCGCTGTTGAGCGTTCGTCGAATCACAAAGGCGTTCTCTGTTCCGGGTGGCGATCTCCCGGTTCTCGACGGAGTATCTTTCTCCATCGATCGTTGCGGCTTTGCCGGTGTTGTCGGCCCGTCCGGCTGCGGAAAGACGACGCTTATCAAGATTCTCGCGGGGATACTCCCAGTAGATTCCGGTGAGATCGCCATTGATAGTGAAACAGGAAATCTGCGAGGGCAGGTAGCCTATATGCCGCAAAGCGATACCCTCCTCCCATGGCGTACGGCGCTTGACAATGTCCTTATCCCTGCTCAGATCGATCGTCGCCCCCGCAGGGAGGCAATTCGCGAAGCGCGAGATCTCCTGGATCGCTTTGGTTTGAGTGGATTTGAAGACCTGTATCCAGTAGAGCTCTCTGGTGGAATGAAACAACGCCTGGCGCTGATGCGCACATTCCTATCACACCGCAATATCCTCCTTCTCGATGAACCGCTGGGCGCACTCGATGCCCTCACCCGCGCGCACCTTCAGGATTGGCTCGTGTCCATTTGGCGTGAGATGGCAAAGACCATCCTTCTCGTGACGCATGACGTGGAGGAAGCACTCCTGCTCTCCGATCACATCATTCTCCTCTCGGCACGACCCGCGTGCGTGCGCAATGACTTTGCAATAGACATCGCTCGCCCTCGCACGCGCAGCGATACTTCGCTGGTGCTACAGAAAGAGAAATTATTGCAGCTAATCTACGCGGAGGAACGCGATGGCTAGAGTAATGAAACGCTATGTGGCGACACTGGCAACTCTATCGATCGTCTTTGCTCTGTGGGAAGCAAGTGTGCGCTTGTTTCACGTTGCGTCCTACATCCTTCCACCCCCGAGCCGAATCATCGTTGTCTTCTGGACGCGGTTTCCACTCCTCCTTGGGCACGCCAGTGTAACCTTGGTGGAGGTTGCCCTCGGCATGTTGTTGGGAGTGTTGGGCGGATTCACGCTTGCCGTTCTCATCTTCTACTCGCGGACGCTCGAACGGGCCCTGTACCCGCTCATCATCGCCTCGCAAATGATTCCAGTCTTTGCCATTGCGCCCCTTCTGGTTATCTGGTTTGGTTACGGCCTATGGCCAAAGGTGACGGTCGCCGGGTTGATCGTCTTCTTCCCGATAGTTGTCAATACGGTAGACGGCCTACGCTCGGTGAATGAAGAGACGATCGATGTGCTACGCTCACTCAATGCGACCAGGCTACAGATCTTCACACGCGTTCGCCTCCCCGCAAGCCTGCCGTCCGTTCTCTCCGGCCTAAAGGTGGGAGTAACGCTCAGCGTTGTGGGGGCGACAATCGGGGAATGGGTTGGAGCAAAGAGTGGTCTAGGGTACCTGATGATCCAATCGAATGCGCTGCTGCGTATCGATCTTGTCTTCGCCGCCATACTCATGCTCTCGCTGCTCGGGTTGCTCCTCTTTGGCCTCGTGCGCATAATGGAGCGCAGATTGCTGCGCTGGAGGATACCGCGCAACCAGACGGATCGAGGGAGAACAACGTGAGAAGATCGATTATTGCGGCTCTTTGTCATTTCAAATGTGTAACTAAGGTGAAAGAGTCAAGCGCCAAGACTCTCACAGATGTACAAGACCGTTTCACCACGAAGGACACGAAGAGCACGAAGGAGTCAGACAACGAAGCGCTTCACCATGCTCCTGAGCTTGGGGGATGTAATAGCCGTTCTGTTTGCTACACGCCCCGAAGTGACATTGCACAGCAGATTGGCGCATTTGACAACCCAGCAGGCTCCATTCTTCGTGCCCTTCGTGCCTGCCTGTCCTTCGGACGCAGACAGGCTCTTCGAGGTGAATTCTTGCCTCTTTGTCATTTCAAGTGGCTAAGCAGAAATACTCAAACGCTGA
>JAYEFP010000134.1:0-2159 GCA_034715975.1 Candidatus Bipolaricaulota bacterium
GTTTTCTCAGACACGCTCTTATACCATAGTGATAGAGAAAAGGGAAATATCGCCGCCAGGGGCGCCGGATTATCGCTCACGTTTGGATCATGGTGTTTTCATAACGTGCGCGTTTTGAAAACACCATGCATCCGTTTGTTATGCCGCAATGAGTTTTCTGACATGGAGTTTCCGAGAGTTCTGTTCGGCTTCCCATAAATCGTACTGAACCTGCTGGTTCAGCCAGCTTTCTGGTGAAGTGTCGAAAGCCTTGGCCAGCCGTATCGCCATTTCGGGGCTAATGCCGGATCGACCATTCAGAATCGAGGAAAGGGTTTTTCTGCTTACACCGAGAGCTTCCGCTGCATCTGTTACAGAAATACCCAACGGCTCCAAGCACAGTTCCCGCAGAACTTCTCCCGGATGAGGGGGGTTATGCATTTTCATATGCTATCTCCTCTTAATGATACTCTTCACAATCAACGCCAACGGCGTCAACGCCATCGAATACGAAAGTAATCCTCCAATTTCCACTGACACTGACAGACCAAGTTCCTTTTCTCTTCCCTTTGAGCTCGTGCAGTTGAAGACCTGGCAAGTTCATATCTTGTGGAGACGTTGATGCGCCAAGACGAGCAAGAATCAGGCGGATTCGTTTCTCGTGCTTTGCTTGGATCCCAGCTTTTGTACCCTTTGCAAAATACTTCTCCAGTCCCCGATGACGGAACTCCTTTATCATGAGACGATAGTAACCTGATACGTATCAGGTGTCAATCGGCTTCTTTCTCTGGGCATAAAGAATCCAGGGTCAAATCTCTACTTCTGGTGTTTCTGGCTACAAAAGACGTCTAATCACGGATGAATCCGGGTGCTTTCGAGGAATTCTGTTTTAGTAAGTCACTTTATTGGAATCCAGGTAGAGAGATGTCTCACACAAGATGGCGATGAGGCGACGGGGAGTTCCTCCTGCGAGATGCGCATGAGATGGCCCTGCTAACGCAAGCGTGTGTGTCAAATCACCTGTCTGCGTGCCTGCCTGTCTTGCTATAACGGGCGACAGACAACGCACAGGCAGATGGGCGGCATGATCTTGATGATGACAAACGTACGCCTGCCTATGCCGACACCTGTCTGCGTCGCGACCGCGACAGGCAGGCGGCAGACAGGCATGATGAGTATCGACAAACTGAAGTCATCCCTCGCTTCGAGCATTCTTCGTGTCCTCGGAGGATGTAGTAAACAGGACCAGCTACTACACCCCCCAAGTGCTCTTCGTGGTATGGACGTGCTATCGCTCCTAGCACGGCGCATTCGGCCTGTGCGCCTCACCAGCTAGTGTAAGGAAAACGCTTCCCCTTCTTACCTTATCTGATCGACGCCCAATGGCGGCTCCAAAATCGTCCTCTCTAGCTAGGACTGCACCGATCACTAGTTCATAAGCTTGTTCACGGCCTGCGAAACCGTGGGTTGCTCCACGAGTGTCTTTGCGGTGTAAGGGTTGTTCATCAATCGGACGAAAGCGGAGTAGTTGGGGCGAAAAGCGAGCGTCTTTCCGAGAGAGACCCCGTCGCGCTCGGAGCCAAGATTCACAACCGTGATGTCGCTGCTCGCGCCAGCAATGGTGTAGTCTGGATTAAGCGGCGTGAGGCCCTGGACGTCGGTGTCGACGTGTCCTACAGTGACAATGGCACGATAGCCGCGCTCACCGGGCTCCCGCTCTTCATCCTCGTCGATTGGTTCAAACGGCGTGTTCGCGGTCTCAATCGACGGCACCAGGCGCTTCTCCTTCAGCTCGACAACCTCAGCTTCTAGAGTGACGCCATCGTTTCGCAGTCCCGAGAACGGCTCGCCTGTTACGGGATCAGTGCCAAGCAGGATGGCCTCTCCAACCCGAAAGTGGTTGATGGCCTTCGGGAAAGCCCCGTCTCGTAGAAGTCCCAGGCCAGCGCTCGTCCCAGCCGATACGTACGGGATCTTGATGTCGTACTTCAGTTCGAGAAGCTCATGGTAGAGCGTCAGTTGAGTGAGCTCCTCGGACATCGGAATCGCACCGTTCAAGCAGCCGAGATTGGCGCCGAGTCCAGCTAGCGCGATGCGCGGCATCTGCAGAACGCTCTCGGTCATCGCTAACAGCTTGCCTGGAAGAACACCTTCACGCAAATCACCAAGCTCCATCATAA
>JAYEFP010000135.1:0-7831 GCA_034715975.1 Candidatus Bipolaricaulota bacterium
ATTGGTGCACAAGGCTTTGGCCTATTTGGCTCAGCGCTTTCCGTGGGGATTGTCGTCGGGGGTCTCTTGACTGCTCGTCTCAAACGTTTCCGTCGCCACGGTTTGGGCATCATCTGTGGGCTTGTTCTCCTCGGTCTGATGCTAGCCGTGTTTGGCTTATCGCGGAGCATAAGCCTCTCCCTTGGGGCGCTGGCTCTTGTCGGATTAGGTGTGGCGATCGTTAACACGCTTGAGGCGGTTATCTTTCAGACGCGTGTGCCAAACGAGCTGCAAGGGCGTGTGTTTGGTGCGCAGTCTGCCATAACAGATGGCCTGCAGCCGATCTCGCTTGCTTTCACCGGGGTGGTACTGATCGTCTTCTCCGCCCCCATGATCCTCATCGGGAGCGGAATTGCGGCTGCACTCGCCGGTCTGGCGGCACTTGCAAACAGGAGAATAAGGGACCTGTAGTGCCGATTACGCCTCTTTCTGTTAAGAACAGGAAGACTGAGCTCTCTGTCTGAATTGTTTGCGCGAAGGGCTTGTGAGAGATATGCTAGGCTTTGCCATGGGAGTAGATTACGTATTGACGGATAATGATAATGAATAGCCGACTGATCGCGTTTGTGTGCCGCCGATGTTTAAGACCTCACCTTGCTAGGCATAATAGAAGTGAAATCCCAAGATTAAGGAGGCATGAGAATGAAGCGACTTGCAAAAGCGCTAGTGCTACTTGTGATAGTGGTATCTCTGTTTGTCGCCATTGCGGCAGTAACAGTATCGGCCGATCCGGTTCACGTTGGTGGCGGGCCACGTCTCATTTCGAGCAGCCCGGTTCACGTTGGTGGTGGACCACGACTCGTCACATCATCCAGTCCGGTTCATGTCGGTGGTGGTTGAAAAGACTAGTTAGCAAAAGGAGTTCAGCGTGGTCGTGGGCTTAACTATCGTCCGAAAGACGGACGGGCGAGAGAGGGTTGAGAAGAAAGCGACCTCGCTGGATCTCCTTGTGCAGCAAGGGACATTCGAGGTTACCCGGCAGCAGGTACTTGCCGGGAAGTATTTTTTTCTCGATGCAGCCAGCGACTGGGAAGGATTTGAGTTTATCTACCTTCTCAGTGGCTCATTACGCGTTACAGATGATAATCTTCTCTTGCACGCTGGGGATTACGTGTACCATCACGGGCTTCCACAACGAGCCCATTTTCAGGTAGAACAAGATGTTGAATTCCTCCTCATTTCTTCCCCGCCCAGTTTTCACCTGATGCGTGATGAGCTCCAAGAGATATTGCAGCTGGCGCGCTCAGTTGAGGAGAAGGACGAGGCAACAGAAGGACATTGCCATCGCCTGGAGCGGTTGGCGATTGCTACGGGGGAGCGCCTCAATCTGGGTGCAGACCAGTTAGTCACGCTCTCTTATGCCGCATATCTTCACGATGTTGGCAAGGTCAAGGTTCCGGATGAGATCCTCAACAAACCAGGCCCGCTCAGCGATGAGGAATGGGTGGAGATGCGCAGACACCCAGATTATGGTGCAGAGATGCTGGCTGGCAAGGATTTCCTGCAGGATGCAGCAAGGATAGTGCGAGCCCATCACGAGCGCTACGATGGCAGTGGTTACCCTGATGGGTTAGCCGGCGATGCGGTTCCGATTGAGGCGCAGATTATTGCGGTTGTTGATGCCTATGATGCAATGGTATCCGACAGACCGTATCGAAAAGCTCTTTCTCAGGCAAAGGCTCTTGCCGAATTACGGAAGAACGCGGGCTCACAGTTTGCCCCACGGGTAGTTACAGCCTTTCTGCGTATGCTTGGTGGTAGCGATGGAGAGGGGAATGTGGCGTAACTTGTTACGCGGAAGGGCAAGGCACTTTGTCCTCCTCTTGCCGATGGGGCTAGTTGTTGGAGCCGTGGTGGGAGTAGGATTTCACGACGTGCTTTTTGGCCTTGCCGCTGGCGCTATCTTTGGGTTGGCCCTTGGGCTGTTGCTCACCCTACAGACGCACTGACCCCGCACGTTATTGTCTTGCGACCTGGCGGTGCGGGGCCAGCATTGGTCTTATGTTTCGACTTAGAAGTCCTTCAGCAAGGTGTCCAGGCTAGGCAGTCCGATCTCTTGCAGCTCGTAGCGCACACGCGTTGCAGGCACCTTGAACGAGACCAACCGCGTCAGATCGATCGGCGTGCCGATGACGACTGCGTCACAATCAACGCGATCGATGGTTTGTTGCAGGTCTTTGATCTGCTGCTCGCCGTATCCCATTGCAGGCAGGAGATGCCCAATCTTGGGGTACTTGTTGTAGGTATCGGTGATTGAGGCGACGGTGTACGGCCGCGGATCGATGATTTCACTCGCATTGAACCTCTTTGCGGCGATCGTTCCCGCACCGTACTTCATTCCTCCATGGGTGAGTGTCGGACCATCCTCGATGATCAGTACGCGTTTGCCGCGGATAACGGATGGATTGTCGACAGTGATCGGCGATGCGGCCTCGATGATCCGCGCTCTTGGGTTGACGTCGATCACGTTGTGACGCACAAATTGGATGTCATCGAAGGATGCGGTATCCACCTTGTTGATCACCACAATGTCGGCCGTGCGCAGGTTCACCCCGCTCGGGTAGTAGAGGAGTTCGTGCCCGGCGCGGTGTGGGTCGACAACGACGATCGATAGGGTAGGACGATAGAAGGAGAAGTCGTTGTTCCCTCCATCCCAGATGATTACATCCGCCTCTTCCTCGGCCTTGCGCAGGATCTTCTCGTAGTCTATACCGGCGTAGACGATTGTCCCGTTATCGATGTGCGGCTCGTACTCCTCGCGCTCCTCGATTGTGCACTCATACTTGTCAAGGTCGGCGTAGGTCTCGTAGCGCTGCCACTCTTGTTCCACGAGGTTTCCGTAGGGCATCGGGTGACGAATCACGGCCAGCTTCTTCCCGCGGCTCTTTAGGATCTCAGCTACGCGTCTGGTTGTCTGACTCTTTCCTGAGCCCGTGCGGACAGCTGTGATCGATATCAGAGGTTTCTTGGGCTCGACCATGGTCGACTTGGTCCCCATCAGCATGAAATCTGCACCAGCCGCGTTAACGAGAGAGGAACGCTCCATGGCGTATTGATTGGTGACGTCGCTGTAGGCAAAGACGACAAGATCGACCTTCTTCTCCACGATCAGCTTCTCAAGATCAGATTCCGATTCGATTGGTATGCCGTTAGGATAGAGTCTGCCTGCAAGCTCTGCTGGGTACGCTCTTCCCTCGATGTCCGGAATCTGGGTCGCCGTGAATGCTACGACGTTGTAGTCTTCGTTATCGCGGAAATGGACGTTAAAGTTGTGAAAATCGCGTCCTGCCGCCCCCATGATGATCACTTGCTGCTTCATCTCACCACTCCTTTTGCGCATCTGGTGAGGTATTATACCGAGAGCTGCGAATCCCCTTCAAGCTGCTTGTATCCGGGGAGGGATCGCGATTATGATTAGGGCAACATGTCACTAGCCAACAAGATCACCATTGCCCGTGCGACCTTGATCGCTCCCATCGTTCTCTTCCTCATTACTGGGCGACGAGAGATTGCTCTGGTTCTGTTCCTCGTTGCTAGTGCCGGCGACGTTCTCGATGGAATGATGGCTCGTAGCAGGCATGAGGTGAGCAAATTAGGGAAGGTTCTCGATCCGGCTGTGGATAAGATCCTCTATGCATCCCTTGCTGTTTCGCTATGGACGATGGGAACGATTCCCCTCGTGTGGCTCGTACTCTTCTTCGTTCCGCAGTTGGCATTGGCCATTGGTGCGCTCTTCCTGCACTGCCTGGCGAGGAAGGTGCAGGGCTCACGCATACTGGGGAAGGCCGCTTCTGTTCTTACATTTCTCTCTATGAGCCTGATGATCGTTAACGTAGGGCCCGGACGTATCCTGTTCTATGTTGCTGTTGGCGTGGCATACATTGCTGATGTCGACTATCTGATTGGCGCCTTGAGCATCTCTCGTCAAAAATGAAGATCGTTTGCCATGTCATCGAGTGACACTCCCTCCGGAACGTCAAATTCAGGTGGGATCGGAGCGGTGAACGACATATGCTCTCCGCTTTGCGGGTGCGTAAATCCCAGCAGCCACGCGTGGAGCATCAATCGCTTATTCGCGTGTCCGTAGAGCACATCGCCGATGACTGTGTGGCCGATGTAACGCATGTGGATGCGTATTTGATGGGTGCGCCCTGTGCGCAGGTGCACCATGAGGAGGCTGGAATCGTCCCTCCTCTGCAGAACGTGAAACTCCGTTTGGGCGCTTCGTCCTTGTGACTTAATTGCCATGCAACGAGGGTTGGTCGGGTTGCGTCCGATGGGGGCGTCGATCATTCCTTCTTCCTCATTCACGATTCCCTCCACCTGCGCGATGTAGAGCTTGCGTACCGCGCGAGCAGCGAATTGCTCCTTGAGTAGGTGCATTGCGGATGGAGTCTTCGCAACGACCATGGTGCCGCTCGTATCCTTGTCCAGGCGGTGAACGATCCCCGGGCGCGATCGGTCGTCATCGATGGGAAGATCACGATTGACAAGGAGCCCTTCCACCAGTGTGGTCTCGTTCTGCCCAGCGCCAGGGTGAACAACAAGTCCGGGCTGCTTGTTCACTACAACGATCGAATCGTCCTCATACAGAATGTCCAGTTCGAGTGCTCCTGGGACGAGGCTCTTCTCCTCTGGTAGCTTGCAGTAGATTGCCTGGCTCGGGCGGATGCGGTGCGATGGCTGGGTGATCACGCTTGTTCCTACGGTGACTTGCCCGTTGCGGATTAGTCGTTGGATCGTACTCCTGGAGATATTCAGCACGTTATTAGCCAGGTAGCGATCGAGCCGCAGCCCGTTTTCCGCTTCTGTTACGGTGAATTCGATCGTGTTCATCATGCCCCTATTGTTTGCCAATGTTGATGTAGCGTATAATACGAGCATCATGTGAAGAATGGAAGTGCACTGAAGGCCGAAATCATCGTGGTCTGCCTGTGAGCGCTGTTCTTCTTTACAAGGAGAGTGAACCGAAACTTTTTCGGGATGAGATGAACATTGCATTTATAGAAGCGTTGGAAGAGATGGCGAAGGAGAAGGGCGTTCCTCGTGAGGACCTATACGATGCCATCCGACAGGGCCTGGCGGCAGCCTATCGTGAGGAGCATCACAAAGATGCGGAGACCGAGGTCGAGGTGGAAATTGACCAGAATTCAGGTGATATCTCAATCGACGGTGAGCGGATTGAGATAGCTAAATTCGGCCGCATCGCCACCAAGAGGGCTGAGGAGACGATCCGTCAGGCGATCACGCGCAAGCGGCGTGATATCGTGTACGATCTGTATATCAACCGGGTCGGTGAGATCATCAGCGGCTCGATACATCGTTTCGAAGGGAAGGATGTGTGGGTTAACCTGGGCGAGGCGGAGGCGATCTTACCTAACTCGGATAGGATTCCCGGCGAACGGTATCATGCCGGTGATCGGCTGCGGGCGTATCTCGTCAGTGTTGAGCGCACGCAGGGCGATCCGCGCGTCCTCCTTTCACGTACTCATCCTGAGTTTGTGCATCAGCTCTTGCGGTTGGAGGTGCCCGAGATCGAAGAGGGTACACTTGTCGTGCGTAGGATCGCGCGTGAGGCTGGGCGCCGCAGCAAGGTGGCAATTGAGTCTCTTGACCCGAACGTCGATGCCGTTGGGACCTGTGTTGGAGCGGGCGGTGCGCGCGTGCGGGTCGTAACTCGCGAGCTGTCTGGAGAGAAGATTGATCTCGTTCGCTGGAGCGATTCCCTGGAACAACTTCTTAAAAACGGCCTTGAGCCGGCGTCTGTCATCTCAGTCGATCTCGATGAGCAGAACCGCTGCGCCAAGGTGATCGTTCCTGATGACGAGCTGTCCCTTGCGATTGGGAAGGGAGGACAGAATGTCCGCCTGACAGCGAAGTTGATTGGGTACGACATCGAGGTGACCAGCCCTAGCGAGGAGGCTAGCTAGGCGGTTGCGTATGGCGAGGAGAAGACCGGCCAAGGAACGGGTATTTTACCGCATCTTCCGCATCAGCCGACGCTACGCATGGTGGGTAGTGATAGCGTCTATTCTGATTACGGGAGCTGCTGGCTATTATGTGCGCAATATGCCGATTCGTGGGTCATTCCTCGATTTGCTTCCACAGAATGATCCACTGATCGACAACTATCGCCACACCGAAGAGTCGCTTTTGCAGAGCGACTATTTGGCCCTTCTTGTCTCGCTCGATTCCGCGGATTCTCTTAGTGAAGAGGAGCGCACGGATAAGCTCCTCACAGTTGCGCGACAAATCAAGGAGCAACTTGACGCAGACCCGGAGTTTGTCGAGGCAACCTATACGCGCGAACTTGCACCGGAGATTCCCGATCAGTACCTTGTTCTTTATCGCCTGAATAAGGATGAACTTGCTCAGATCGGGGCGAGTGTCAAAGCGGCCGAGAAGGCGATCTCCGGATCAGAGCGCACGACACCACTACTCACCATAGATCTTGCTACCGCCTACCGTCAAGTGAATGATACATTTACGCAGGCGATATATGGTGGAGAGACCACCGTGTCCGACCCAAGCGGGGTTGCGGCAGTTGAGGCTCAGCTCGATGGAGTTGCCTCCCTGAACACGGGCATCATTGCGACCATCGATAACCTGGATAGCATGTCCGAGGTAACAGCGAACGTGCAAGAGATCAAGAAGGTATTTGCGCCGTCTGCCGAGCAGACTGTGCGTTTGCCAGAGCCGTTCTTCTCCAGTGATCATACGAAGCTTCTCATCAATGTGCGCCCCCGCTTTCCGTCCGAGCGCGGTGTAACGTACTGCGCGCACGTAATGACGAGATTGCATATGGCGCTTTCGCGGGTTGACTTACAGAAGTACGGTGTAGGTATTGGAGTGACTGGGACGTACGCGTTCAACACTGAAACTAATTCGGTAATCAACGCAGACATGCTGCGCAGCACGATCATCTCCTCGATCGGGGTATTGGTAATACTCTTCTTGGCCTTCGGTTCCGTTTTCTACAGCATTGTCGCCCTTGTGCCTCTCCTGATGAGCGTCGTTCTTACCATGGCTTGGGCGAAGTTTATCGTTGGAGGGTTCAATCTCGTGACCACGTTCCTCCCAGCACTTGTGCTCGGATTGGGGATCGATTACAGCATACACCTGATATCACGATATGCGGAAGAACGGAGCAAGGGGACTCCATTCAATCGAGCCCTCTATCTGACCGTGTGGAAGAAGGGTAAGGCATCCTTTGTCGGGGCAGCTACGACCGCTCTCGTCTTCCTTGGCCTCCTCCTCTCACGGTCGCGGGCGTTGTTTGAGATGGGGGCAATCACTGGCGTGGGCGTGATCCTCGCCTTTACTACGACTGTCTTTCTTCTCCCGTCACTCCTCACTCTCTTTCACTTCTTGTTCCGCTTTCACCATCGGGAGGGCGTGATAAACTACGCACCGCACCTGACGCGTTTCTTTCAGTTCGTCACGGGAAGGGCGCGGGCGATATTCGTTATTGTTCTCATCCTGACCTTCTTCATTGCCTTTCAGGCCGCGCAGACCCACTTTATCTTTTCCAGCGGGGACATGGTCCCGCGTGTGAAGAGTCAAGAGGTACTAGGCGATGTGCTGGCCGTGTTTGGCGAGGATAGTGCTGGCATCGGCGACTACTACACGTTCTTTGCCAAGGATGAAGATGCTCTGATGAACATCGTTAGTCACCTAGAGAAGAGCGATCTGGTGAATGGAATCGAGTCTGCGTTGAGCCTTCTTCCTGTGAACCTGGCGCAGCAGCAGGACATGCTTAACAACCTAAACATACCGTCATACGTTGATCAGC
>JAYEFP010000136.1:0-7798 GCA_034715975.1 Candidatus Bipolaricaulota bacterium
AGGCGCAAAGGTCGCTGAGATGAGACATTAAGGTTTCCATGCTACTCTCTGCGCGCTTGGGGGGTGTAGTAGCCGGCGGAATTTACTACACCCCCCGAGCGGTCTCGGCGGTGAAAGCTTCTGTTTTACGCGGAGAAGAGGTTTCTGCAATAGCCTGAGTAGTGATCAGTAACAAGTAATGGGTGACGAGATCAAACGGCACGGTCGGTGCCACGAGTTGGTTGCTGACATTTGCTCCGCGTCTTAAGGGAGCGAAGCCAGACCGGCGAAAGGCAAGAATTGTGCTCCATCAAGAAGCTGTAGGACACAGCAGTGACACGTTCCGCGGGTTACAGTCCTATTTTCGTTTGCTGCTCCAAGAAGTGAGAAGCCAAGAAGAAGGCCCGCTAGATGCGGGCCTTCTTACCTCGGCAGTGAGGGCGATTGACTGCCTGGGAGGTACGCTTAATTTCCTCCAATATGGATACGAATTGTGAAGTGCCACCTGCCATCCGGGCCGTAGTACCAGTACCAACCTGAAGACGGCGATCCCTGTTGCCACTGTCCGTTCGACCAGTACCAGCTTCCACCCGGGAACAATCCGAAGAATGGAGGAGGGCAGGAATAGCAGTTGGAGGGAGGCTGCGTGTAACTTGGCGGAGGTGTGTAACCGGATGGCGGAGTATAGCCATATCCAGATGCCACAATGGTGAACGAAGCCCAAGCAGTTGTCCAGCAGGCTTGTGGGGTGATCCCCATGATCTGTCCCTGCACCCCCTGTGGGGCCACCTGCGGATACGGCTCTGTGTACGTGCTCGGCGTCAGGTTGAGTGGAATCAGACTTGCGAATATCTGTAGTCTCTCCAAGCCCGTTGGGGGTGTTATGAGAAACTTGTAACCTGCATCGGGCAAGACGTGCGTTCCCGGCGCGACAAAGTTGTTCTGCGAATAGGCATTTGGGAAGACCAATCGCACAACACCATCTGGCTGCAGGTCATAGATATAGATGTACGCTTGTTGGTTGACTGCAAAGTAGATCAGTGCATTCTCACCCACAACGTAGGTCTGTTTATCCGTCCATACGTTGACTGTCAGATTCCCGGGATTGGGAGAGGGGACAATCCCCAGTGGAGATGGCGCACTTTGCGCGCTTCCAAGGATTGGAACCAACACTAATCCGACAAGAAGGGCCGCTAGGAAGAGACGTTGAAAGTTTTTCATCTTGATCACCTCGCTTCAATCTACACCTGTCGCTGCCCCTGGTTTCATCGGTAGAGGGATCGACGGGGGAAACATTCCCTCAGTGAGATCTTGCCATGTTGGTTGCGCGCGCGTATCGTTTGCAACAGAGGATAGATCCTTACCATTCCTTGGGGAGGTCATGCCAGAGTCGCTATGAAGGTAATTGGACTTGCCGGTGAAGCCGGTTGCGGAAAGAGCGCTGTCGGGAAGATCCTAGCGAAACGCCCAGGAGTCACGTCGATTGATCTGGACCGACTTGCATGGGAAACCTACCAACCGCACAGCCTAACGTACGATCAGCTTATCTCCCGGTTTGGAAAGGCGATTCTTTCGGCGAGAGGGGAGATCGATCGATCCAAGCTGGCACGAATCGTCTTCTCCCACAAGGAATCCCTCGCGGACCTAAACGCGATCGTCCATCCAGCGTTAAGCGAGAAACTGCGGTCGGTCATAGAACAGGAGAAAGGCAAGGGAACACGCATTCTTCTCGTCGAGGGAGCACTCCTCGGCGTCTCCTCGCACGTTGACTACTCCCTGTTCGATGCGATCCTCTGGCTCACGGCAAGCCGTGAGACACGCGAGGAACGCCTGCGCGCCGCCGGCCGCGCGGATCACCTACAGCGACATCTTGCATCGCCAAACGCGGCGCATACCATCAACATCAATGCTGAAGGGAGCATCGAACAGATAGCGCAGCAAGTGCTCGAAGCGATATGTGATTAGCCTTCGGCCAGGTAACAACAACATCCACATCATCAAGGAAACGGGCGAATGTCTGTTCTCACCAAGCCATACGCACAGTGTCACTGGTCAGATTCTCATAAGATTGGAACTGGAGATTAGACAATGCGCGAGATACGTATGCATCAAGAGATCATTGTTAGTGCCACAAATGAGATTGGCGCCATGGCCAGGGTGATCCGCGTCCTAAGTGACATGGGAATCAACCTTCTCTCGGTCGTTGTAAAGACAGACGACGCCGAAACCGCGATTCACCTTATCACAAGTTCGCAGTCCTTCGCCCGCGACGCATTACGCAAAGCCGACTTCATCGTCGAAGAGCGAGACGTCCTGGTTGTGGAACTTCCACATCACCCCGGCTTCTTGTGCCGCGTCAGTGAAGCGTTGGCACGTAAGGAGATCGCCATCGACGAGCTCTACTCGACCGTACCGCAGGAAGGGAGAACGGGTCTTGTTGTCCTCACTTGCTCCAACAACGAACGGGCACTGCAGGCATTGCGTCGTCACTGTCATTGACCCGCTGGATTCTCTTCTTCGGATCTATCTCAAGAGTGAACAAAGGGATTCTCGCACGATGGTGCGGAGGAATTGAGAGATCGGAAGATTGAATCCCCTACAGGGGTTCATTCCCCGCCCCTTGGGGCGTGCTTCTTGCAAAGCCTCTTGATACACCGTCCGCTTGCGGCGGGGTAGTTCAATCAATCACTCAATCCTGCTGCCACTCTCTGCATGCTTGGGGGGTGTAGTAGCCGATTTGGGATTTACTACACCCCCCAAGCGTTCTCAGTCGTGAAAGCTTCTGTTCGGCCTCCGGCCTTGCTCCGCGACCCGTAAGGAGAAGAGATTTGTGCAACATCCGCTGCGCAATACTCACTTGACCGCGAGCGGTACGAGGGTCGATTCCCCCGCGCCGTTGGTTATCCATACAAAGTACGTTCCTGAGGCCAGTGTCGTTGTGTCGATGGTAAGGAGAGATTCCTTCTTGGAGTAGTGAGTGGAGAAGGATAGCCCTGATGACGCTCCACCGCCTCCCGCTGCCTCAAGACCCAATGCCGCCACTTGGATGCGTGGCTTTCCGCCGCCTGTAAGATCCACGGAGATTGTCGCAGTCGCTTGAATCGGCGTAATCGTATCCTGAGCCAGGAGCGTTAGATCATCAATCGATGGTGAGTTGGGCTTCCCCGCGCTGGCGATGAGTCGGTCACCATCTGCGTCATGGCCGTTGGTGAGAATACCCGGATTGGTGTGCCAGTTTATGTCCAGGTCACCACTCAAAGGATCGGTGCGCTCCATCGTAGCGCAGGTGTTGACGTCCCCTGCTGGCCATCCAGACATATTCATGTGCTCCCCGTTTGCTGTATCCACAACATTTTCGTCCGCGTCTATGAGCAGCACGACCGCTCCGCTATCTGGCAGGATGTACTTGTATGTCGTGCTCCTGTCGTAAAGCAGATCAGAGGTAACATCGCTCACGGTGTGTTCGCTGCGTCGTTCAAGAAGGTAGTAGCCATGGCCTCCGTCATCTCTCTTTCCCGCAGCCCACCAGGAGATGTCGACCACACGCCACGAGTCTGCGCTTGACTGCACAAAAGTGATCTGGGAACCCGGAGAGCGCGGCGCAGATAGGTCGATCGGAGAGGGGCTGATCGTGCCGGTGAGAGGCACACGTGTCCACTGCTCCTCCGGGGGGACTGTCTCCCCTTTGCGATACCAGCAGAGGCTCCACCCGCTGAGGTCCACAGGGATCGAGCCCAAATTGCGCAGCTCGATCCACTCGTCGGCCGGGCTGGCAGGCGTCCCCGCCCACGCGATTTCGTTGATGATCACCCTCCCGTCGAGCGACTGAGCGACGCTCCCTCCTCCGCCCGCGCTTGCTTCTGTCACTTCGATGCTCAATGACGTGCTGCCACTCGTGCTCTGGCCGGCGAGGCCCTGCCCTGTGATGGTCGCGGTATTGGTGAGCGGCCCGGGGAGATCATCCTCGCTTACCGTGTACTCCGCATAGGCGACGATCGTCTCTTCGGGCGCTATCACCGTCGTCGGAAGCGTGATCTCTCCCAGGTGGTCGTCTGTGAGAACCAGATCAGTGATCGTCGTCTGGCCGACATTCATGATCGTGTACGTGTAGGTGATCACATCACCGACTGCTGCCACGCTGGTATCGCACGTCTTTGCAAGTTCCAGGTCTCCGGAGGTCGAAAGACCGTACAGAATTAGCGTATCGCTCGCACTCACAGTCTTGCCGTACGGGTCGGTTGCACTAGCAGTGACTGTATCGGAGAACGCCCCTGGAAGATCTTCCTCGGTGATCGTCACTGTAAACGACCCGGTCAGGCTCCCCCACGGCGCAAGCTTCGTGTGAGAGAGAGGAATCGACCCTAGGCGTTCATCGGAGAGTGCCAGATTATCGAGGATACTTTCACCCGTGTTGGTGATCGTGTACACGTAGGTGATCTCCTCTCCCACCGACAACGTATCGAACGGGGAGATAGGGAAGCCGTGCGAATCCTGTGCTTCTAGAACCACCTCGATCGAAGAGAGGGCTGAGCTTAATTGCACGCTTGCTTCATCGCTGGAGGTCACCAAAGCCCCCTCTTCACTCATTCCCTGCACGGTGACGGTGTTGGTAAGTGGGCCGGGAAGATCGCTCTCCTGCACAACGGCCGAGGCTGTCGCAGTCGCGCTCTCGCCAGGAGATAGGGTAGTCTTGCTCAAGGTGATATCACCCAGTTTGTCGTCGGTAGCCCTCACGTCGGAAAGCGTTGCCTCACCGGTGTTCGTCACTGTGTAGGTGTAGTGGACGGTCTCTCCGAGCATTGTGCTCTCTCGATCGGCGATCTTTTCGATTGCGATTGCCGCCTCTTCTGCCGGCGGAACCCCTGGATTGACGGTTACTATTACCTCATCACTCGCACTCCCCCCGTCATTATCAGTGACGGTAAGCCTGAACTGCAGGGAGGTGGGAGAGGAGACCGCTGGGGCAGTGAAGGTGGCGTTATTGGTGTTTGCACCGGCGAGTGTGACCGAAGGCCCGCCTATTTGCTCCCAGGTGAAACTAGAGATCGTTCCATCGGGGTCGCTTCCGGTTCCGGCGAGGGTGACCCAGTCACCCGCCTGGACCGTTTGATTCGGGCCGGCGTTGGCCGTTGGTAGGACGTTGATATTCTTTACATAGACACTGACAGAGTCGCTCGCGCTCCCTCCACAGTTATCGAGTACGGTCAGCCGAAACCGTAGTTCCGTCTGAGAGGAGACCTCAGGTGCGATGAAGGTCGCATGGTCGGTGCTCTCGCCGGAGAGTGAGACGCTTGGGCCAGCGATCTGTTCCCAATGAACATCCGCCAATGGACCATCCGCATCCGTCACTGTGCCAGATAGAGCAACATTGTCGCTGGGGTGAACGTTCTGGCCCTCACCGGCATCGACCTGTGGGAGGTGATTGACGTTGTTTACGTGGATCTGTACCTCATCTGTTCCTGGCGCCCCGAGATTATCGGTGACCGTTAACATGAGCGTGACATCCACCCCATCACAGTCATCGATACTCGGCGTTGCATACGTCGCGTTAAGTTTCTGAGGGTCATCAAAAGATCCACCTGTACCGCCATCGTTCCATTGGTAGGAGACGATGTATCCGTCACTATCGGTGGCACTGGCATCGCCAAGTTTCACATCCTGCTTCTCGTCTACCGACCTATCGGCTCCTGCATTCGCGGTAGGAAACGAGTTCACACTCAACCAGAATGAGTCACTCTCAACACCGCTGTCCTCATCCATGACGGTCAGTGTCACCCAAACCGGTCCGCTCACCGCCGGTGCGGCGTAGGTTGGGTGAATGATCGAGGGATCGACGAAGCTTCCTACAGCTACTCCACCCGCGGTTGCCTCCCACGCGTAAGAAACGATTGCTCCGTCCCCGTCCCCTGACCACGCATCCGAGAAGGTGCTCGTATCGCCCAAGCGGACCATCATATCTGGTCCGGCATCTACGGAGGGGAGAACGTTCACCGTCACGTTCGCCGAGGCGAGTTTGTTTGATCCGTCGGTGAGGTTTGCTGTATCGGTCAACGTTGCCGGCGCAGTGGATTCCACGCGTGACTTGATCTGAACCGTAACCTGCGCTTCCGCGTCAACTGTTCCTAGATGGATCATTCCGTATGGCGGAAGCGTATGCCAGTCACCATAGTCTATGCTGTAGGACGCATTGTTCTGATCGAGTCCGTTTGGTAGGTTATCCTCTACCGTTAGATTGGCAGGGGAACTGCCATTGGTTATGACGATCTTGTACGTGAGGTAGTCCCAGCGAGAGACAGGATCTTTTGATGCCTCAATTGTGAGCAAATCACCGCTGCCCAACGCGAGGCTGGCGGTAATCCCGATGATGATGAACGTTCCAATAACAACACGCAACACGCGAGTAAGCATGGCTCCGCCTCCAATAGAGAGTGTCCTTAATGGAGATCGCGCCGTGGTAATACTTGTCACACTTGACGCGCGTATCTGTGCGGTGCGAATAAGACAAACGCCACGTTCAACGTGTGAACAACTGTCGGGAGCGATAGAAGTACTCCCCCGCTGAGATTACGGCGAGAGCGATTGCCAGGTAAAGGAAGACAGATCTCAGCGTCAGCAGGGCTGGGCCAAGCTGAAAATAGCGGCCTGCGAGGATAATCAGGACAAGCCCGATATGGGAGATTGTCTTGAGCTTTCCAAGAGGGCTTGCCGCAATCACCTTTCCCTCAACGATCGCCATGATACGCAGCCCCGTGACGAGGAACTCACGTGCGATGATGACCATCGTCGCTGCCGCGCTTAGCTCGCCCAATTGCACAAATGAGATCAGCGCCCCGGCGATAAGGAGCTTATCGGCGATAGGATCGGCAAACGCGCCGAAGACCGTCGTTTGATTGAGGCTGCGCGCCAGGTACCCGTCGACCGCGTCGGAGATGGCGGCAAGCGAGAAGATCACAATGGCAAGGATCGTCCCGATCGGTGTCTCTGAGAGGACCAGGTACATGAACAGGGGAACACTCGCGATACGAGCGAGCGTAATCTGATTCGGAATATTTGATCGAATATTCATTCTCTCAAACCTCTGGCATCCCGCTTCGATAATCTCATCAGCCCGCCTGGGCGATGATCTGGGCAAAGGATTCGGGAGAGAGGGACGCCCCACCCACGAGTGCCCCGTCGATGTCGGGCTGCGCCATAAGGGCGGCAGTATTCTCCGGCTTGACGCTTCCCCCGTACAGGATGCGCATCCTCTGCGCTGGCGCCTCATCGTAGTTCGTCGCGATCCAACGCCTGATCATACTGATTGTCTCCTGTGCTACCTCTGGCGTGGCCGTCTTCCCCGTTCCAATTGCCCAGATCGGTTCGTAGGCGATCGTTATCTTCGCCAGCGTTCTTGCGTCGATCCCAGCGAGATCCGCGGTGAGCTGACGCGTGATCTTCTCTTCCACGAGGTCGTGTTCGGACAGCGTCTCGCCTACGCACAGAATTGGCATAAGGTCAGCATCGAGGGCGGCATTCAGTTTACGCGCGACGATTGTATCATCGTCACCGAACAGCTCGCGGCGCTCAGAATGGCCGACGAGTACGTAGCTGCATCCGCACGCCTTCAGCATCCCTGCTGAAATTGCACCGGTGAACGCGCCTTCTGTCTCATAGTGCATGTCCTGAGCGCCGAGCCGCAGCGGTTTACCCGGTAAGAGCTTGCCAGCCCGGTCCAGACTGGTGTACGGCGGGATGATGAGAACCTCGACATTCTCTAGGTTTTCCAGCTTCGGCAGCAATTCCGTGATGAATGCCTCCGTCTCCTCAGCGGTCTTGTGCA
>JAYEFP010000137.1:0-2117 GCA_034715975.1 Candidatus Bipolaricaulota bacterium
ACGAAGAGGCACAAAGGAGATACGCATGATCATCACTCGCACCCCGTTTCGCGTCAGTTTCGCCGGGGGAGGATCGGATCTTCCCTCCTACTACCGCAAGCACGGAGCGGCTGTTGTTTCGACGACAATCGACAAGTACATGTACGTTACGGTGAACAAGCGATTCGATGACTCGATCCGTGTTTCGTATTCGGATACCGAGATCGTGGATCGCGTCGATGATCTAAAGCACGAGATCGTACGCGCGGCCCTTCGCAAGACGGGAATCGATCGCGGCGTGGAGATATCGACAATCGCCGACATTCCGGCTGGAACAGGGCTCGGTTCCTCCTCGACCCTCACCGTGGGTCTGCTACACGCTCTTCATGCGTACGCCGACCGCTTTAGCGGGGCGGAGCGCCTGGCGCGTGAAGCATGTGAGATCGAGATTGAGGCCCTTGGACAGCCGATCGGCAAGCAAGACCAATACGCTGCGGCCTACGGCGGCCTCAATTACATTCACTTCAATCGTGACGACTCGGTCCTCGTTGAGCCCATCATCTGCGAGCAATCGACACGACGCAGACTTTCCGAATCCCTCGTCCTGTTCTACACGCATATGCAGCGCAAGAGCTCGAACATCTTAAACGAGCAAGTTACAAAGACACGACAGGGAAAAGCCAACCGTGAGCTTGGGCTGCTCGTCCGGCTGGCCGAGGAACTGCATGAAGCACTGTACGACAATCATCCGGAATCAGTCGGAAAGCTGCTGCACCGAAGCTGGATGATCAAGCGCCAGATCGCGAGCGGAATCACCGACCCGCGGATCGACGAGTGGTATAAAACGGCGCTTGAAGCCGGGGCACAGGGAGGAAAGATCCTCGGCGCAGGTGGGGGAGGCTTCCTTCTCCTCTACTGTGAACCGGAGGAACAGGGCCAGCTCGTGCGACGAATGGAGGCGCTCGGTCTGCGAAGGATTCCGTTTTCGTTTGAGGGGCAGGGAAGCCGCATCATCTACGTGGAGGAATGAATGAAGGACTACATTAACGAATACATCACAAAACTGGAACGGGGACTACGATCGATCGATCCATCGGCAATTGCCGAGGTAGTCGAGGCTTTGGAACGCGCGCGTCTAGAGCAACGGATGCTATTCATCATCGGAAACGGAGGAAGCGCGGCCACGGCATCGCACATGGCGAACGATCTGCAAAAACTAGCCTCACAGGGAAAGGACGAAGCGTTCCGCGCGATCGCACTCACCGACAACGTTCCGCTCATCACCGCATGGGGAAACGATGAGGACTACACCGCCGTCTTCTTCCGCCAACTGGAGGCACTGGCATGGGCGGGAGACGTGTTGATAGCGATCACAGGGAGCGGCAACTCGAAAAACATCATCCGCGCGATGGAATGGGCGAAGTATGTGGGACTTGAGACGATCGCCCTCCTCGGGTTCGATGGTGGAAAGGCAAGAAGCATTGCCGATCACGTGTTATTGTTCCCCGAGGATCACTACGGCCGAGTAGAGGACGCACACATGATCCTGGAGCACATGATCGCCAACTACCTTGCCGACCTACCTTGAAAAGAGGACGCTAATCGGGTAACAAATACGCACACACTGGGGCCTTAGCTCAGCTGGGAGAGCGCTTGCATGGCATGCAAGAGGCCAGGGGTTCGAGTCCCCTAGGCTCCACCCGAGACAGTTCTATCATAATTCCGGCTCTTCGTCGTTTCGCCTGCCTGTGTCGGCGCCTCTCTGCGTCTGTCTGTGCGTGTTCGCATGTAGACAGGCTCTTCGTGGTGAATTCTTTCCTGACCTCCGGTCTTGCTTTGCAACCGGCATCCGTCCCGTGTAAACCGAAATTAGAAGCCACTACCCCCTCGAAACAGTAAGGAGCCGCCGCCGATAGCTAGGATCGAAATGACCGCGGAGCTGCACAAGCAGATTGTCGCAGTACTCATCGAGGAACGGGTCAAGGATGCAGACTAAGCACGCTTGTCCCTAGATCCGTTATCGAGTTCTACAATGAAGTCACCGGAATCTGATGCTTGGATCGAGCATTGGCGTCCGCTACTAAAGGACGAGCAAGGGATCTGGCCCCGTAGCCTCCACGCTATAGGTGGTCGCGGAC
>JAYEFP010000138.1:0-2116 GCA_034715975.1 Candidatus Bipolaricaulota bacterium
GTTCCGCAGGCCATCGACTCGACCACGGAGAGACCAAACGGTTCGTCGAAGTTGATCATGTGCAGCAGTGCGCGTGCATGTCCCAATAACTCACCCTTCTCCGGCATGCCGATGGGGCCGATATAGCGAATCTGGTCCCCGTCTATGTAGGGAGAGACCATCTCCTCAAAATACCCCTTATCCTGTACGATCCCTGCGATGACGAGCGGCACACCTGCGCGCTGTGCCACCTGGATCGCTTCGTGCGTCCCCTTGTTGGGATGAATCCGCCCCAAGAAGAGGATGTAATTATCCGGATGGTCGCAGAACGGGTAGTCCTCGATCGGTATCCCATGATGGATGGTGGCGATGTAATCCAGATTAGGATCACGATCCGCATCGCTGATCGCCACGTAGTATGTATGATGATTGTACTTCTTGTACACGGGGAGGATCTTCGATGATGAGAATCCGTGGATCGTCGTGAGGAGCGGTGTACGAACGAGGCGTGAATAGGTCAGCGGGAGAAAGTCGAACTGGTTGTGGACGATGTCGAATTCCTCCGCATGCTCGAACACTTCTGAGATGTGTAGGCACTCGCACACCTTGGCATCGATCTCTGGGTCCTCGGAATAAGGATGAGGACACACGGCATGGAGCTTTGCCGCCGTCTTGGAGTCTCCCGTGGCAAAGAGCGTTACATCTATTCCGTGACTGATGAGTCCCTCGGTGAGCAGGCTCGTCACCCACTCCCATGGACCGTAGTGGCGCGGAGGGACCCGCCATGAGATCGGCGCGAGCATGGCGATCCGTAATCTGTCCATGTGCACCTCCTTACGACCGCGGGCAAGAGAGGATGTAGTCTAGAAGATGGTGCATATCGGCTGTCGCCAGACCCACCCTGGTGTCCGCAATCCCGTAATAGATCCGCAGTTCGTCCGTATCTTTGTCGAGGATCGCCCCTGTGGGGAAGGTGACTCCTGGCACATCGCCACCGCGCTGGTACCTGTCTCGCGGGCCCAAGATCCATTCATCACTTCTCCTTATCACTCTCCAGGGTTCCTCCAGATCCAACAGGGCGAGGCCGACACGGTACAGGGCCCCTGAGGCGGTCATGCGGATCCCGTGATAGATGACCAACCATCCGTCATCGGTCTCAATTGGCGGCGTGCCCAAGCCGACGCGCTGAGAGTCCCACCATCCGGGGCGCGTGGGGAGGAGCACCCTGTGATCGCCCCAGTGCGTGAGATCGGGCGAAAAGGAGATCCAGATGTCACCCTCTCCCCGGATGATCGGGCGGTGAATGAGGGCGTAGCGCCCCTTGAAGCGTCGCGGGAAGAGGGATGCGTCCTTGTCCTCGGGGGGCATGATGGGGCCAACGCGGGTAAGCTGTTGAAAGTCCTCTGTTAGCGCCAGTGAGACGAGTGGGCCACTGCTGGAGAACGAAACGTAGGTGATTGCATATTCCCCACGTTCCTCCAAGAAGACAATGCGTGCGTCCTCCAGGCCCCATTGTTCTTCGCGTGACACTGCATCCGGCTCCAATGCTGAATGTGGTTCTATTCGCCAATCGGTCATGCCGTCCTTGCTCCTGGCGATGGTGAGGTGTGAGAAGCCGCGCATGTCCTCGACCCGTACGAGGAGGATTGTCTCACCATTGATGGTCGCCGCTCCCGGGTTGAAGGTCGCGTTAGCCATGTAGGGCCAATCTTCCGGTGAGAGGATGGGGTTTTTCTCATAGCGGTGAAAGAGACGATAATGCACCTTGCGCGAAGCTTGCTTGTCCATGTTTGCTCCTCCTATACTCTATCTTGCAAAGATTGCGTTATCTTGCCTGATGAACTCTTCGCTATGCTAATTATAACAGAAGTGGGATTGCTCTTACAGGTTTGCTGAAAAACGCAGACTTAACCTTTGCGGAGGAAAGTGCACCGATAACAGGATCAACTACAAACCCCGCAGGTGATCTGCTGATAGCAGATTTGGCGTCGGTGCGATAACAGTGACGGCTGAGGCGCAAAGCGCATTGTGAGGGGGTAGGTTTGAACGATGTTCCACAGCGCTCTCTGCTGAAGAGGGGATCAGTGAGTTCTCTCCTCGTACTTGGAAGCCTCGATCTGCTTGCGGAGACGATCTT
>JAYEFP010000139.1:0-2102 GCA_034715975.1 Candidatus Bipolaricaulota bacterium
TGAGACGAGCAGTCAAGAGACCCCCGACGACAATTCCCACGGAAAGCGCTGAGCCAAATAGGCCAAAGCCTTGTGCACCAATGTAAAGGACATCTTTGGCCATTATCGGAAAGAGAACGCTCGTTGGAGCAAGGAGAAAGTTGATTAAAGCGAAGAGAAGCAGCATGAACAAGAGGGTCTTTTCACGGTAGAGAAACCTGAAGCCAAAGAGGGTATCGGAAAAGACCGATCTCAAACCACTGCTCGCGACAGTTCGCGGCGAGGGAAAGGAGGATACGAAAAGCGATATGCCCGCAACAAAGAACGTGATCGCATCGACCCACATCGTCGGCCCGCTCCCGATGAAGCCAACTAGTATTCCGCCCAGTGCTGGCCCGGCAATTCCACTGACGCCATTCGAAATCTGGTAAAGCGAATTAGCTCTTCTCAGTTGCTCTGGCTCCACAAGATTCGGGATCGAAGATTGAAGGGACGGTCGATGAAAGACCGTAGCGGTGGAGGCAAGAATAGTAAACAGGTAAATCTCCCACACCTGTAGCCGTCCAATCAACAGCAGAGTAGCCGAGAGCCCGATGATAAGTGCATTTATCAGGTTCATTGCCAGCATCAGCCTCCGTCGGTCGAGGCGATCGACAAAGGCCCCTGCGATCGGTCCGAAAAAGAAAGTGGGGAGAGCCGTAACGATAGCAACACCAGCGAGGGCAGTCGCTGATCCTGTCTTCTCCAAGACCCACCAGAAAAGCGCAATATAGGTCAGCCGGCTGCCAAACATGGACAGACTCTGCCCCGCCCAGACGAAGACGAAATTACGATTACGCCATAACGATGCGTTGTTGTTTATCAGCATTACATTAGAGTATATCGATTCCTTTCCTCAGATTAAAGCCTCAGTCTGGATGTTGTGGGTTCACTGTGTCGTTCATCCAATAATGGTCGCTCCCTGCCGATGTTCCTTCACAAAGGGAACCTTTACAAAGGGAACCTTTTTTTCGATGCCCAGCGGAAGCATCGACAATGCCAAGGTTCAGCCCGCGTTGTACCAGCCAAAAGGGAGGGTTACAATCATGCTTGAGTGCGTGATCGATCGACACTTCTTACACTTTGAGGAGGAGTTTATATGGCAGAAAAACACATGATGACGATAGACGGGAACACGGCTGCAGCGCATGTTGCTTACGCGTTCAGCGATGTTGCCGCGATATACCCGATTACCCCAAGTTCGTCGATGGGCGAGGTAGCGGACAGCTGGGCCGCTCATGGAAGGAAGAACATCTTCGGCCAGCGGCTGCAGGTAACTGAGATGCAGTCAGAGGCCGGCGCCGCAGGAGCGGTGCACGGGTCGCTCGCCGCAGGGGCGTTCACGACTACGTTCACCGCCTCGCAGGGGCTCCTGTTGATGATTCCGAACATGTACAAGATCGCCGGAGAACTCCTGCCGACCGTCTTCCACGTCTCCGCACGAGCCCTTGCCGGACACGCCCTCTCCATCTTCGGCGATCACTCCGACGTCATGGCGACGCGCCAGACTGGATTTGCCCTTCTCGCCTCTGCTTCGGTACAAGAGGTGATCGACCTCGGCCTGGTCGCACACCTCGCGACCCTGAAGACGAAGATCCCGTTCATCGAGTTTTTCGACGGGTTCCGCACCTCACATGAGATACAGAAAGTCGACGCAATTCCCTACGAAGAGATGGCAAAACTGGTGCCTTGGAAGGATGTGGAAAATTTCCGGGCACGTGCGATGAACCCGGAACACCCTCACCTGCGAGGAACAGCTCAAAATCCCGACATCTACTTCCAGGGGCGCGAGGCTGGAAATCGTTATTATGAAGCCGCTCCTGAAGTCGTTGCCGAAGTGATGAAAGAGGTGAGCGCGCTCATCGGGCGTGAGTACCACCTCTTCGACTATGTAGGAGCTCCGGATGCAGAGCGGATCATCGTTCTCATGGGATCGGCCTGTGATGTCACCGAAGAGACGGTGAACTACCTGGTGGAGCAGGGAGAGAAAGTCGGACTGTTGAAGGTTCGGCTCTACCGCCCGTGGTCGAGCGAACACTTCTTGCAGGCCCTTCCCACAACGGCGAAACGGATCGCCGTCCTCG
>JAYEFP010000140.1:0-2097 GCA_034715975.1 Candidatus Bipolaricaulota bacterium
GAACTTCCGTATTGGGCGTGCACTCACGTACTCATCCACGGTACGATTCATCATGTGGATCACCGACATCAACACTCTAGAAGGACACTGATCAGCAATAATCAAGGGGCCGCCTCAGGCGGCCCCGTTTTTGTTACACACTCTAGCCCAACTTCAGCTTAGAGGGGGCCAGCGGCTGGCTGCTGTTTGCAGATGAGAGTGATGTTCACTTGGACGTTGATCCTTCCGACACTCTGTTGGATACTAGTCTTGACTCAGGCTTTGATGCACTCTCCAGGATCATCGGAGTCGGTTACAAGAGAGGAGATTGAATGGCGGTTCTTGAGGTTCAAGAGATCAGCAAGAGCTTCAATGCAATGCTTGCCGTGAACAATGTCTCCTTCACCGCCAATCGGGGAGAGATCCTGGGCTTCCTTGGGCCAAACGGTGCGGGCAAGACCACGACGATCCGCATGATAATGGGGATCATCCGGCCTGACACGGGAGCAATCCGCTTTGCCTTCGACGGAACTCCCACCGTGCTCAGTAAGGAGGGGATCGGCTACCTGTCGGAGGAGCGAGGGCTGTACGAGGACGCGAAGGTCCTCGATGTTCTCGTCTACCTGGCGCAGCTCAAGGGGTTCACGTGCGCCGAAGCGAGGGAACAGGCGGCTTCTTGGCTGGACTGATTCAAGTTACCGTTTGGGCAGTGATTGCGTACTTTGCTGCAAGACGCTTTCTCCCGATCACGCTATCGGGGCTCTCGCCGGTACAGTTGGTTAGCTATCCATTGTATTTCATCTTGGGATATCTCCTTATCGCCACGCTCTACGGCACGGCAGCATCAACGATGAAGGATGTGCACTCAGGCGGGGCGCAAGGAATGGTCGGTCTTATCGTCTATCTGCCGATGATGTTCCTCAAGGTGATAATTGAACATCCGAACCTGCCCTGGATCCGTGTTGCCGGGTTCTTCCCTCCGTTTGCCCCGTCCGTGATGATGATTCGGATAGCGGTGACTAAGGTGCCATGGTGGGAGGTCGTGCTTAGCCTGACACTTCTTGCGGCAACAGTCTATTTGCTGGCACGCTTTGCCGCCAAGGTGTTTGAAGTAGGAATGCTAATGTACGGTAAGTCGGCGAACTTTAGGGAGATCTGGAAATGGGGAATTCGCTCGTCTCGTACATGAGTTTAAGAGGGAGGAAGACTTGGAAGCGCTTCTCATTGAGGACCTGAATGCATACATCCGCTATCATGATCTTCCTGGCGACGAACCAGCCCTGGTATTTATCCACGGTCTTGGATCGGCGTCATCATCCTGGTTTCCTCGCATTCTGCGTCATTCGCTTCTGGCAGCCAGGCGAGCCATACTGATCGACCTTCTCGGCTTTGGGTTCAGCGATCGGCCTTCTATCTTCCGGTATTCAATGGAGGATCATGCGGACACAGTTGCCTCACTCCTTGATCACCTTGGTCTAGAACGCTGCGCTGTGATCGGGCACAGCATGGGCGGATCGATTGCGATCGTCCTCGCGACAACACGCCCCAAGCTGGTGTCGAATCTCATCATCGCAGAAGGAAACCTCGATTCTGGCCCAGGGAGTGTAAGTGGACCGATCACCGCACAGACTGAAGAACAGTTCATGAAGAACGGCTACGCTGCGTTCTTGCGCGGAGTCATCTTGGAAGGGTGGGCTGACTACGCAGGGACGGTTCAATCCTCCCACCCGTGTGCCATGCACAGAAGCGCAGTATCGCTGATTGGGGAGAGGGAGCCAACATTCCGCGAGCAGCTATTGTCCCTCTCCATCCCGCGCACGTTTATATTTGGACAGAAAACCCTGCCCAGCTTGGACGTGGATGAACTCTCAACTAAGGGAATCAACGTACGCATTGTTGAGAACTCGGGCCACGATATGATGACCGACAATCCGGACGGATTCGCCGAGGCGATCGCTGGCGCGATATCCTAGTTTCTCCGTGGAGTGATGACGCACCTGCATGGGAGAAGTTGGGAATGGACCTTCCCGATGGCTGAGCCGAGAACGACAGGTGTTTGCGTGGCCCCTAAGCGGATGATACAGTGCATCAAACAAGAGGAGGGATGGCATGAAGTGG
>JAYEFP010000141.1:0-7639 GCA_034715975.1 Candidatus Bipolaricaulota bacterium
GAGTTCCTCGGAGATATCACCATTATGCTGCCAGAGGGAGGGAGGGATTGAGAGATTGAGTGATTTGATGATTGAGTGATTTGATGATTGAGTGACTTGCCAACAGGAAGAGTTCCTCGGAGATATGACCATTATGCTGCCAGAGGAAGGGGAAATTGAGAGATTGAGAGATTTGATGATTGAGGGATTGAGTGACTTGACAATCATCCGATCGCTCAATTGCTAAATCCCTCAATTTGTGCTATGGGAGAGCCGATGCTGGATAGGGAAGAGACTGACATAGAGCATGATCAGGCCCTGGTTGAGGCGGCCCTTTTCCTCTCACCGGAGCCGCTGACGCGTCACAAGCTTGCGCGGATTATCGGCGGGACGTCTCTTGCCTACGTGGAACGCCTGCTGGGGCAGATAGAAGATGAGTGCCGTGGTGAGACGCATGGGATCGAGCTTCACGTGGAGGACGGGAAGTCGATGTTCCAGGTGAAGCGTCCCTACATCGATGCCGTGGCTCATCTTGCGCCTCACCAGGACATCCCGCGTCCGGTGCTGCGCAGCCTAGCGATGATCGCCTATAATCATCCGCTGACCCAGTCTGATCTGGTGAAGGCGCGCGGGAATAAGGCGTACAAGCACGTACAGGAGCTTCTTGAACGTCGCCTCATTCGTGCGGAGGATCAGGGGCGCACTCTGCTTCTATACGTGACAGACGAGTTCTTGCGCTATTTCGGCCTGTCTAACGTGGAAGAATTCCGCTTCCATGTGGGAGACCTGCCGGAGGAGCCGGAAGAGATAGAGCAAGAAACTGAAGAGCTAGAGAAGACTGAAGACACAGAAGATAGCGGGGAAGAAGTTTCACAGGAGGTGGATGATGGATAGGTGGGAATGCACGGTGTGTGGATACATCTACGATCCGGCGGTTGGCGACCCAACGACAGGGATTGCCCAGGGAACGGCGTTTGAGGACCTCCCCGATGGCTGGACCTGCCCCGACTGTGGGGCGGAGAAGGAGCTATTCGAGCAGATCTAACATTTGCTAGGAAGATGTAGACCTAAGGCGTTGGAGACAGGCTTTGCGAGTGCTGTTTCCAACGCTTTCCTTTTGAAGCAGGAAGCAACAATTTGTGTCCCTTGATAAACCGGACTAATTTAGTAGACTTACGCTCGGTGATGGAAATGACAAGAAGTATTTATCTTGATAATAGTGCAACAACACCGGTTGCTCCCGAGGTCGTCGAGGCGATGCTCCCCTATTTTTCAGAAGTGTACGGGAACGCATCAAGCCTGCACTGCTTCGGGCAAGATGCGCACAAGGCTCTCGATGAGAGTCGCGAGGCGATCGCGGAGACGCTCAGTGCAGACCCCTCTGAGATAGTCTTCACCGCCGGAGCAACGGAAGCGGATAACCTGGCGATCAAAGGGTTGGCGTTTGCTAATCCTAGCAAGCGGCATATCATTGCCACAGCCATCGAGCACGACGCAGTGCTCAGCACGTGTCAGTGGTTGGAGACGCAAGGATGTGAGGTAACCTACCTTGATGTGGACGGGAACGGTCGCGTCGATCCAGAACAGCTTAGGCAAGCGCTTCGTGAGGACACGCTCCTTGTATCTGTAATGGCCGGCAACAACGAGATCGGGACGATCGAACCGATCGACGAGATCGGAGGGATCTGCCACGAGCGCGGCGTCCTCTTTCATACCGATGCTGTGCAAGCATACGGGAAGGTTCCACTTCCACTGGACGTGATCGATATGCTGTCGGTCTCCGCTCACAAGATAAGCGGTCCTAAGGGTGTTGGCTTCCTGTACGTTCGTAAAGGAATCAAGCTCATACCAGTCCTCCACGGAGGCGGTCACGAGAGGGGCTTACGCAGCGGGACGGAGAACATCCCGGGAGTTGTGGGTATGGCGGCTGCGGCACGGCTTGCATTCTCCGAGATGGGCGAGGTAGTGCCGCGACTGAGTGGATACAGGGAGCGACTGATTGAATCGATCACCGCTCTGCCCGGAACGCGATTGAACGGAGACCGCACGGGTAGCCTCCCGCACGTCTCCAACTTCAGCTTTGCGGGGATCGAAGGAGAGAGCCTGGTTATGCGGCTCGATGAACAGGGGATTGCCACGTCTACTGGGTCGGCCTGTTCATCCCCGAATTTGGAGCCGAGCCATGTCTTGGTGGCGATTGGGGTTCCGCTAACGATGGCACACGGGAGCCTGCGGATCAGCACAGGTAGAGAGACGACGAGCGAGGAGATCGACGCGTTCCTCGCCGCACTTCCGCCGGTTGTTGAGGGATTGCGCGCGATCTCTCCGTTCAAGGTGGGTGAATGACATGTACACGGAGAAGGTAATAGAACACTTCCGGCATCCGCATCACATGGGAAAGCTTGACGACTACACAGCCGTGGGTAAGGTCGGAAACATCGTGTGCGGCGACGTGATGTGGTTGTACATCAAAGTGGAAAACGACGAACAGGGACGCGAAGTGATCTCCGATATCTCGTGGGAGACGTTTGGCTGTACCGCGGCGATTGCCACCTCATCGATGGTCTCCGATATCGCTAAGGGAAAGACGATTGACCAGGCGATAGCGATCACAAACCGTGATGTGGCAGAAGAGCTTGGGGGGCTTCCGCCGATAAAGATGCACTGCTCTGCGTTGGCGGCCGATGCGTTGAACGAAGCGATCTACAGCTATCTAACCGAGCAAGGGCGCGACATTCCACCCGCACTACTGAAGAGGCACGAACACATCGCAAAGGAGATCGCCTCTCTCGAAGAACGATACAAGGCATTTGCGGAGAAGGATAAGGAAAAGGGGAACTAAGCACGTGCAGCTTACGAAGAAGTCGGGCTACGGTCTTATCGCTGCTCTGGAACTGGCGGCAAACATAGGGGGGGATCCGATCCCCGCCGGCGCGATCGCCGCAAAGTACGGGCTGCCGCCAGCGTTTGTAGGAAAGATACTGCACCAGTTGAAGGGTGCGGGCCTGATATCTGCCAAACAGGGTTGTAGCGGAGGGTATTTATTTGCCCTGGAGCCATCAGATGTTTCCGTGCGAAGTGTCCTCGAAGCACTCGGCGAATCGCTCGACCTGGTCGGGTGCATCGACGTTGCCTCCGACTGCGCATTGGCATCAGTGTGTCCGACCAAGGCCGTGTGGAGAGGGCTTGACAAGAAGTTCAAAAGCCTCCTTGAATCGCTATCCCTTCACGACATGATTGCAACAGATCACGACTGACGTCTGCTATGCCCCTCTCTATATCGCGACCTCCCATGGAGTGTGATCTTCATTACCGACAAACCAAATGGAAAGTTGTATAGTGTGCTCGTAAAAGCATGAGAACCCCCTCATCTTTTTCACCACCCGGAGAGGGCGGTTAGGCTTTGCCTGACCGCCCTTTGCACTTCAACTGTTTAGCCAAAGAATGGACTCAGCCTGATACGTAGGCAATCACCACGAAGGACACGAAGAGCACGAAGGGAAACGCGGAGCTCGGAACGATGAGCGCGGAACGAAGAACGAAGAACTCCGAACGCGGAGCTCGGAACTGGGAACGCGAAATGACAGAAGCTGGTCTCACGCAAAGACGCAGAGATCGCAAAGGCAGTAAACCGCGAGTAACGAATCATGAGCGACAGAGTTGAGCGGTGCGGTTGCCTCTTCAAGCTGAGAGCTGATTGCTGAAGGCTGAGAGCTGATTGCTGAAGGCTGAGAGCTGATTGCTGAAGGCTGAGAGCGTCACGTCTTCTACAGTCGTGTCAGCCACACGACCGCACGCTCAAGCAGATAGACCACTGATACGAGTAGCGGGTAAAGGATGACAAGCGACAGTGTCAGTGGGAATAGCTCATACATCCCACCTTGTGGCTTCCCCGGCCAGAAGAAGCCCTCGGCGAATAGGTAGTCTGCAGGTGAATGGGGGTAGTGCCAATCATGGATCTCTCCCTTGACGTAGGCGATGGTCGCGCGGAATGGCGATCGATCGATCGCGCGACGACGGAGCTGGAGAAAGACGCCGACAAGGAGGACCACGTACGTCAGTAGGGGAATCGTCCCGCCATGTGTGGAGACCATGTTAAAGGAGCCGTGCAGCGTCACTGCGAGGATGAATGCCCCTACGATCCACAGGCCACGTGTGCGCCTGTCCGTGAGAAAACGTGCGTGGCCGAGTAGAAATCCGGCAAGGGCATTGAACAGGATGTGTCCGGGGAAGGCGCGCGCTATCACCAATACCTGTAGCGCGCGGTGGAACTGCCCAATGTCTCCCGTCTGCCACACCGAATAGGTGCCGGAGAAGAGGTATGAGAAATCCTCATAAATCCCGAATCCAACTCCAAGAATGCCAAAGTAGATGGCGAAATCAAGTGGTTCAGCCAGATCTGGAAATGAGAATCGCCATATCGTCAGCGCCATCAACACAAACTTCACGCCTTCCTCAATTGTCCCCGCGCTGACGAATGACGTAAAAAAAGAGGGACCCTGTGGGAGTGGCACGAGTGCTTTGATAAGAATCACGGGGATCACCGCGATCATCCCCACAACGAAGGAGATAGTGACTCTCGAAGCCGGAAGTCGGCGCAGGGGATTGCTGCGGTAGAGGAGGAAGATGTAGGCTAGGGACAACCCTGATGCTAGATAGATCGCTTGGACAAATAGGTTCATCGTGAGTTGATCTTAGGTCGACCGTGTTTTTCGATCAATTGAAGAAGTGAAGGATGTAGTTATAGTAAAAGAAGAAGACCGGCAACGCGAAGAGGAGACCGTCGATGCGGTCGAGCGCCCCTCCGTGCCCGGGGAGGAAGGTCCCGGAGTCCTTCACCTCTGCGGCGCGCTTCAGCTTCGATTCGAATACGTCTCCCAACTGCGCGGCCCCGGCTACTATGAAGGATGAGGCGACGATGTGCGGGAACCCCTGCCAAAAGGCGAATTCGCGCCACACAGGAGAGAACGTCGCACCAACAAGCGCACCAAGGATTGTGAACAGAAAGCCACCAACTATCCCCTCCCACGTTTTCTTCGGGCTGACATTGGAAAATGCCTGGTGCCTGCCGAGAACGCTTCCGACGATATATGCTCCGCTGTCGTATCCCCATACCATGAGCAGTATGATCAACGCGTTCGATGCTCCCACTGCGGGGCGATCTCCGCCGCTTATGTAAATTTGATAGAAGAAGGTGAGCAGCCATGGGATGTAGAGCAATCCGAATACCCCGGCGACTGCCTTCACGAACCCATCGCGGTGTGGCATACTGCCGAGGTAGCGCAACACCTGGTAGGCGATGGCCAGCAGGAGTGCCACGACGCTGTAGCGGCCGTCGAAGATCACCGTCGAGAACACAAGAATCGGGATCCAAATGAGAAACTCAGGTGCGGCAAGCGGTATTTGTAATCGTTTCATCAGTTGTAAGTACTCCACCCCGGCCGGATAGGCGGCGAACAGGATGAGGATACCGACGATCCATTGCATGTCGAAGCGCGTGCCAAGATAGAGCGTGCTGAACACGATTCCGCCGGCAATGATGGCGCTAAGCAGCCGCTTCGTCAGATTAGCTACGTTAATCATTCTGCCTCCTTCACCGCGCCATAACGGCGTTCGCGGTCCTGATACTGCGTAATTGCTGCCACAAGTTCGCCGGAGCCGAAGTCCGGCCACAGTGTATCGGTGAAGTAGAGTTCAGTGTAGGCCGCTTGCCACAGCAGGAAGTTCGACAAACGCATCTCGCCGCTTGTGCGGACGATCAGATCTGGATCGGGAATCTCCGCAGTGTAGAGAGATGATGCTATCGTGTGCTCGTCGATCCGCGTGGGATCAACCTCACCTGAGGCCGCACGCTCGGCGATCTGACGGCAGGCGCGAACGATCTCCTGGCGTGCGCCGTAGTTAAGCGCGATGTTAAGAACAAGACGAGAATTCTTCGCTGTCTCCTCGACGGCATTGTTGACCCTCTCCCGTAGTTTGTCAGGGAGGCGTGCAATATCGCCCGACACGACAACGCGCACACGCTCCCGCTTGAACTCTGCCAGTTTCTCAGTGATGAATTGATCAAGAAGATCCATGATAAAATCGATCTCTGTGGCTGGCCGCGCCCAATTCTCCGTAGAGAAGGCAAACAGGGTGAGGTACGAAAGCCCAAGATCCGTACCGGCGAAGCGGATCAAGCGCTCGGCAGTTTGCACACCAGCCTGGTGGCCGGCGGTGCGAGGCAGGTCTCGTTTCTTCGCCCAGCGGCCATTTCCATCCATGATTACCGCCACATGCTGGGGCAGTCCTCTTTCTTTGATAAGCTCAATCAACGTCGACATATCTGACTGCAAGAGTAATCCTTCTCCATCAACTGGTTCAAGTTTGTTTCCTACGTTAGGCCATTCTACCACAAAAGGTGAACGATAGGGAACGAGGAGGAGATGGCGAGACGCGGAGATCGGGAGAAGGGAAAACGCGAGGACACGGAGAAGGGGAGACGCGAGGACACGAAGACGCGGGGATGGGGAGATGGGGAGACGCGGTGCAAAGCTTAGGAAGCAGCGTTAGGCTTGTTCACCAGGAGCGGCCGCGCCTCACGGACTATCGTTAGGGAGCCGGCGATGAGGAGTGCGTCATCCGGATTAAGGCCGGCGCGCGCGGCGGATACTCCATCGATAACTGATCGTGTCTCTACGCTAGGCACAGCAAGTTCTATGGCGATTGTCGCTAGGTGATTTGGCTCTAACGCCCGCGGGCTGTGCGAGCGGGTGAGCGTTACCCGCGAGAAGAGAGGAAATAACGTATGTGCTATCAGTTTGTAGTCCTTGTCAGCGAGGACCCCAAACAGGAGGTGCCGCTTCTCCCGGAGAGGAAAGAGGGTTTCGATCTCCTTTGCCAGAGCCTCGGCGCCGGGTGGGTTATGCGCTCCGTCGAGGACGATGATCGGCTCACGATTCATCACTTCAAACCGACCGGGCCACACTGTCTTGGCAAGCCCGGAGGAAATGGCATCATTCGGTATGGCCAGGCCTTCCTTTCTTAGTTCTTCAATCGCGGCAAGAACAAGTAGCAGGTTCTCCTTTTGGTAGGATGCGATGAGAGGGATGTTGACAGTTTCCGGAAGAAACGGTGCGATGACCCTGTAGGAAGCGTATTCCCAGGTGAAGTCGGATCTTTGAAGAATGATGTCAGATGTGGTAACAAGCGGTGCATGCACACGCTCGCACTCGTCATGCGCGACACGCTCTGCCTGCGCGGGAAGACTGCCGAGGAGAAGCGGCACATCGTTCTTTGCGATCCCAACCTTCTCCCAGGCGATCTTCTCGATCGTATTCCCGAGGAGCGCTGTGTGGTCCATCCCCACAGTGGTCAGCATGGTCAACATCGGCTGCACGACGTTTGTTGCGTCGTACCTGCCGCCGAGGCCGACCTCAATCACCGCAATATCCACTTTGCGTTCAGCAAAATGCGAGAAGGCGACCGCTGTTAGGACTTCAAACAGTGTTGGAGGATCCTGCGTGTCGGCAAGAAGTGGCAGGATTTGATCGAGCTGCTGCGCGAACTCTTCTTCGCTTATCCACTCGGCATCCACGCTGATCCGGTCGCGAAAGTCGATCAGATCCGGTGAAGTGAAGCGTCCCACGCGGTAACCGGCATGGGTAAGGACGCTTGATAG
>JAYEFP010000142.1:0-2088 GCA_034715975.1 Candidatus Bipolaricaulota bacterium
CGGGGAAGTTTCGTGAACTAGTGCCGATCTCCGCTACGCGGGAGACGAACATCGATGAAGTGCTGCGGACGCTTGTTCCATACTTGCCCATAGGGCCGGCGATATTCCCCGCCGATATCAAGATCGATCGTCCGGTGGAGTTTCTCGTGGCCGAGCTGATTCGGGAGAAGGTTTTCGGGGTCACATTTCAGGAAGTGCCGTACAAAACGGCGGTGCAAGTCAAGTGGATGCATGAGCGCGACGATGGACTGATGGAAATCAGGGCGGACATCGTAGTTGACAGTAAGTCCCATAAGGGTATTATAATTGGAACGCAGGGAAAGCTGATCAAGCGCATTGGTAGCTCCGCCCGGCCACAGATCGAAGCTCTGTTGGGAGCGCACGTCTACCTCGAACTGATGGTAAAGATAAGGCATGGGTGGACAAAGAACGCAAGTGAAATCGAAAGACTGACTGGATCGTGAGGTGATAGGGAGGAGATGCTCACAGTAGTATCGGGGAAGATACTCGTTGTCGATGACAATCCTGATTGGGGGTTCATCGTCAAGAAGCTCCTCACCCGCTCTGGCAATGAAGTAGCGACTGTGGAGACTGGCCGCGCTGCTCTGGAGTTGATGAAGAGAGAAGAGTTTGATATCGCCATCATCGATATCATACTCCCCGATATTCTGGGGATCGATCTTGTTCCAAGTATCCGTACCGAGCATCCGCAGACAGCGATCTTTGTCCTCAGCGGGCATACGGACAGCTATAGCGCGGTAAGTGCTCTTCGGCAAGGGGCGGAGCGATACGTAGATAAGTCGATCGAACCCGCTGCATTGCAGGAGATGGTTGCGCACACGCTTGAACGCAAACGGCTCGTGCAGTCGCTCGATGCGGAGCGTGCGCGATACGAACAACTAGTAGCAAACGCGCCGATCGGCGTGTTTGCAATAGATCTTGACACCATGAAGTTCACCTTCATAAGCAAGTTCTTGCTCGATCTGACAGGCTACACACCAGATGATGTCGTTGGCCATCTTCCCACGGATTTTGTCGCCTCAGAGGACAGGGAGCTTCTCGTTACGAGGCTGCGCGCCCGCATTGAGAACAGTTCGCTTCCCGGCGGTGAGAAGACAACCTATCGATTCGTCAAGAAGGACGCAACAACGATCGATCTGCAAGTGGAAACACATGTTGTCGAGACCAACGGAGAACGATCTGTCGAGGGTACAGCACGGGACGTTACCGCCGAGATGCGTCTCACTCAGTTGCGGGAGATCGTGCTTGACATCGGGCAATCGATACTCTCATCTCGTGACATCGATGATATCTTGCAGAGCGTGCTCGATGGGATAATCGAGCATAGCGGATTTCAACGTGCAGTCGCTTCCCTGTATGACCTCTCCGCCTCTGATCCACAGGAGGGTGAGGTGTACAAGGCGCTTGCTGCTGGCTTGAGCGAGGAAGAACTGGTGAGTCTGCGTGCGGGTGGTGGACTAACCCCCGCAGAGAGAAAGCTAGCGTTCGATGATAAGTTTCGCTTGGGAAATGCATACTACATACCGCATGACAAGACACCATGGGCGGCGGATCTTGGCCTGGAAGGCAGAGTATCGATCGATGGCTGGGGCCCCGACGATTTCCTGTTCATCCCGCTACGCGGGGCAAGTGGGATCATCGGGCACATTTCTGTCGACGATCCGCTGGATCGCTCCGTTCCCACGGTAGAGACGCTGAAACCGGTGGTGGCACTGGCCAACCTGGCGGCCCTTGCGGTCGAGCGAACGTATCGCTTCAGGCAGCTCGATAAGCAGAAGAGAAGGTTGCATGGCCTGGCGCAGTTCAGCCGCGAGCTGGCGAGGGCGCAGGATGTGGAGCAGATGTGCCGTGTTGCGGCAAAGCGTCTGCAGCGTGACATGAACTACGAGTTTTTCGGTATCTGGATTCGTGAGGGAGAGGAACTCATAATGACGGGCTACGCCTCGCAAGGGAACTACGCTGAAGAAGATGCTTTGTACACCGGTCTGCGTATGCCCGTCAGCGGAACTGGCTTTGCCCGCTGGGCACTTGAGCATCAGAAGGAGATCATCGTTCCCGATGTGCAAG
>JAYEFP010000143.1:0-2080 GCA_034715975.1 Candidatus Bipolaricaulota bacterium
AGTTAAGCTCTATCGTAAAAGGGATGGACCTCGTTTTCATTACCGCCGGTCTTGGCGGAGGGACGGGTACCGGTGCCGCACCCGTCATTGCGGAGATCGCCAAGGAAAGCGGAGCGCTGACCATCGGTGTTGTTACCAAACCGTTCACTTTTGAGGGAACCGTACGCGCGGAGCGCGCGGAGCGCGGTGTGGCTGAACTACGCAAATCGGCCGATGTGCTGATCATCATCTCCAATGATCGGCTCCTGGAGACCGCTGCCAAGGGGCTGGCGGTGACCAAGGCGTTTGAGATCGCGGATGGAATTCTCCATCAGGGTGTACGTGGAATATCAGATCTCGTTACGGTGCGTGGTTTGGTGAATCTCGATTTCGCCGATATCAACAACGTCCTCTCCAGAGCGGGAGAAGCGATGATGGGGATGGGAACGGCTAACGGTGAGCAGCGCTCTATCACTGCTGCTAAGTTGGCGACAACGAATCCTCTTCTCGAAGGAGGGTCGATCCGTGGCGCCCGCAGGATGATTATGAACGTCACCGGCGGTAGTGACATGACATTGGGCGAGGTGACTGCTGCTGCGGACCTCATCCGGCGTACTGCGGCCACAGAGTGTGATCTTGTGTTCGGCGCTGTCGTGCAGGAAGGATTCACAGACGGGATCAAGATCACTGTCATCGCTGCGGATTTTGGTGAAGCAAGTGACGAGAGCAGCGAGAGCAAGAAGAAAACGCTGCATCGGGAGCGGATCACAATCGGTAAGGATCTCGATGTCCCAACATTTCTGCGCCGAGAGCATCAGATGAAGGGTGGCCCCGCTGAGGGCCAAGACGCTCAGCAAGGATAACTGTGTTACGGATGATATGTCGATTCCAAATGAAAATACTGCACTCAAGTGGGAAAACGCCGAGCTACGTCGGCGACTGGAGGAGATAGAGAGGGATTCTAGCTCCCAGATCACGCAGTTCCACGACCTGGCTGTTGACTCCGATGTCTGGGTATGGCGGATCGATATGCAGGGGAGATACACCTTTTCCAGTGATCGCGTGGAAGAGGTCCTTGGCTACACACCAGAGGAGGTGATTGGCCGTCCATTCTACGCTTTCTTTCATCCCGAGGAGCGAGATAGATTGCACAAGCTGGGCATGGAGGCGATAGGCTCCGGTCGGCCGTTTCTCAGTTTCCGCAACCGCAATGTGCGTAAGGATGGAGCCACCGTTATTCTTGAAACAACTGGATTTTCTATCGTCTCGGCAGGCGGCGAGATCACTGGCTACTACGGGGCCGACCGCGATGTCACCGCGCTTGTGCACGCCGAAAGCGCTCGACGGGAAAGCGAAACCATGTTCCAGCACATATTCGAGGAGCTGGGAGACGCCGCCTATGTAGCTTTGTGGGATGATGACGGCAGCCGCAGAATTGTAGAGGCGAACAGAGAAGCACTGCAACGTGTCGACTGCAGAAGTGAAGGCCTGATCGGGAAGGATCTCCTCGGAGACTTCCAGCTTGAACACATTGAACCCAATTTGGATACAATTGAGAATGCCCTTAACTGTGGAGAGACAGCGCGATATGTAATAAGCAGAATCTGTTCGGACAGGCATGAAAGATGGGAAGAGGTATTAGAGGTACCGATGACCTACCGCGGCAGATTAGCCAGTCTGTCTATTAGCCGTGATATCACTGAACGGAAACGGGTTGAAGACGAACTGCGCCTAGGACGCGAACAATGGCGTGCGCAGTACAAGGGGAGTCCACTTCCGACGATGACCTGGCGACACGTCGATGGCGACTTTGAGCTTATGGACTACAACGACGCTATCGATGAAATGACCGACGGGAAGCTCGTTTCTTACCTGGGAAGGCTTGCCAGCGAGATGTACCCGGACCGTCCTGAGATTCTTGCTGGATTGATTGAATGCTACAGAACGCATCGCACCCTCCAAGGGGAGTTGGAGTATCGGTTTATTTCAACGGGCGAGGTGCGCACACTGTCGGTGACAACGGGTTTTGTCCCGCCCGACCTGGTCCTCGTGCATCTAACGGATCTGTCTACTCGCAAGAAGATGGAGCAAGACCTACGGG
>JAYEFP010000144.1:0-7546 GCA_034715975.1 Candidatus Bipolaricaulota bacterium
CGAATCCGCTCACCTCCACAGCTTTTTCTTGCCGGCCAACCCAGTCGGGAGTTTGGCCCACTTGCTCTATATTCTAGCCATCGCCCCATTCGTTCATAGGTCGATCACTTAGGAATGCTTGATCAATCGTCCGCATTGCGTACGCGGGGGTGAACAGTACTGTATCGATATCCTAAAGCAGATCGCAGCAGTGCAGGCCTCGCTCTCCAAGGTGGCCTATGCACTCGCCGATTCGCACATGAAACACTGCGTACGCGACGCGATCGAGGCAGGAAAGGGAGAGCCGAAGATCGACGAGCTGTTGGAGACACTGAAATACCTGAAACACTTCTAGTTCGTCGCACGAGACAAGTGATAAGCTGGCTGCTATTTTGGCATTGCTTAGAAGGAATCGATCAGTTGGCAAGGAAAGCTGCAATGGCTGGAAAGCCGTACTTCAGTTGCGACCAGCTTGTTCCAGCGCGTTGATCTGGTATCGTTGTTCCGTGTGAGCTGCATGTGGAGATTCATCAGTGTTCCTTTGATTTCATGGGGGAGTTTTGGATAACAAAGAGATAAGGAATGACTTTCCGCTGGCGAGAACGGTCATCTATCTTGACAGCGCCGCTACGAGCCTCACCCCGATTTCCGTAGTCGAGGGGGTGGCGGAATACTACAGGGAATACAACGCCAATACAGGGCGGGGTGTTCATCACCTCTCTCAGATCGCCGGGGCAAAGTACTTGGCGGCCCGGCGCAAGATCGCCACGCTCATCGGGGGAAAGGAAGAAGAGATTATCTTCACCCAAAGCGCTACATACGCTATTAATACCGTGGCACAAGGGATTTCCTTTCAACCAGGGGATCGTATCGTGACAACCAACCTGGAGCATCATTCAAACTTCCTCCCCTGGCTGCGGCTAAGAGAGCAGGGAGTCAAGGTAACTGTCGTCAAATCCGGCGTAACAGGGCCTTTGAAGTTGGATGACTTCCAAGATGCGATTGATGAGAGGACGAAATTGGTGGCGGTTACGCACGTTTCCAACGTGTTGGGAACGATTGCTCCCATAGCCAAGCTCTCCGCGCTTTGTCGTGAGAAGGGAGCATTGCTCCTTGTCGATGGCGCTCAGTCGGTCCCGCACATGCCTGTTGATGTCGAACGGCTAGGGTGTGATTTCCTCTGCTTTTCCGGCCATAAGATGCTGGGGCCAACGGGAACTGGTGTGCTGTGGGTGAGGGAGGATCTGCTCTCCCAGCTTTCTCCGCTGGTCGTGGGCGGCGGCGCAATCGAGGATGTATCGGTGAATGAATACCTCCTTGTCCCGGGATACACCGGCTTTGAGGCGGGCACTCCCAATATCGCCGGCGTGATAGGTCTGGGACGGGCGGTCGATTATTTGAACGCCCTGAGCATGGAATGGGTGGAGGAGCATGAAGCACGCCTGACCGAGCAACTGCTCACCGGGCTAGAGCATATCAAGAGGGTGAAGATTGTCGGTGAGAAGGGAACGCGCAGCCGGATCGGCGTGGTGTCGTTCATCGTGGAGGGCATGCATCCACACGATGTAGCGCTATTGCTCGACGAAGCCGCCGGGATCTTGGTGCGCTCAGGACACCAATGCGCCTTACCGCTGACGAAGGAACTAGGGCTGAAAGACGGAGTGGTACGCGTCTCCCTTTACTTGTATAACACACAGGAGGAGGTAGAGATCCTATTAACCACGCTTAATAAGGCTCTCTCTCGTACATAAACGACCATGAACATGAAGAAGGAATTTGCTTGTCAGCGATTGATGGATGGCAAGATTACCTCGGTAATGGATGCCGTCGCGACCGAAACCCCTCTTTCTGTCTTCATCAACGGCCACCATTTTGTAACGGCCATGATCAGCCCCCAGATGGTCTCAGAGTTCGTCCTTGGGTATCTCTACTCCTCAGGGGTGATCCATGAGCTTTCGGAGGTAGACGTATTGGAAGTGAAAGAGGGAAGCGTTCATGTCTTGATTCCCGGATATGATCTTTCATTGCACGCGCCCAGGCGATTGATTGTGAGTGGCTGCGGCGGCAGTTCGTCCTTCTTGGACGAAGCATCGATTCCCACCGTTCGTACGTCCTTACACATAACTGTTGAGGCACTGACCGCAGGTGTACATGATGCCCTCAGCTCCTCTCTTCACCGCGCCACGGGCGGTGTCCATTGCGTAGGTTTGGTCGACAAGAGCGGTGCGCTCTGTCTTATTGAGGATGTGGGCAGACATAATGCGGTGGACAAAGCGATCGGGTATGCGTTGACCAAGGGAATAGATTTTGCTCAGATCTTCCTTGCGTCAACGGGACGGATATCCTCGGAAATAGTGTACAAGTGTGCCATGGTGAATATACCGATTGTTATCTCTCGCGGGGCGGTAACCAGTCTGGCGATCGAGGTTGCGAAAAGGGCGGGAATGACCGTCATCGGATTTGCTCGCGGCAGGCGGATGAACATCTACACAGGTGAGGAGAGGATATGGAGGAGCGATATTCTAGACAGGTGATCCTCCCTCAGTTCGGTCTTGAGGGGCAGGAGAAGCTCTCCAAGAGCCGGGTGGCAATCATCGGTTGTGGCGCCCTTGGCTCCGTGGTAGCGAACACGCTAGCCCGTGCCGGCGTGGGACATATCGCCATCATCGATCGCGATTTCGTGGAACTCAACAACCTTCAGCGCCAGGTCTTGTTTGACGAAGCTGATGTTGGGCGACCAAAAGCGATCGCCGCTTACGAGAAACTCAAGCGGATCAACTCAAGTATCACCCTAGAGCCGGTCGTAAAAGACGTGAATCACACGAATATTGAGTCCTTGATTCGGGACGTTGACCTTGTCTTGGATGGTACCGACAACCTCCACACGCGGTTCGTGGTGAACGATGCCTGCGTGAAACACGGGATTCCATGGATATATGCGGCGGCGATCGGGACAAGTGGGCTGCTGATGCCCATTCTACCGGATGGACCGTGCTTGCGGTGTCTCTTTCCTAGTCCTCCCCCTGCCGGAGCCCTTCCTACCTGTGATACAGCAGGGGTGTTGAGCACTGCTCCTCTGGTTGCCGCCGGCTGCGAGAGTACGGAGGCGATCCAGCTTCTGTTGGGGAAAGCCAAAGAATCACGATTGGCGATGATCGATGTATGGGAGCAGACTTTTTCCACCCTGGAAGTGGAGAAGGCGACAGAGTGTGCCTGCTGCGGAAAGAGGGAATTCGAGTTCCTGAATGCGGAGAAAGAAGAGATCATCACATCACTGTGTGGGCGAAATGCCATTCAAATAACACCGGCAACGCCCGGGAGGATCTCTCTCCCGGAGCTTGCTGCCAAGCTCTCCCCTCTGGGGGAGGTGGAGCAGACCGAATACATCCTAGTCTTCCGCACAGACGGCAAAGAGATTTCGGTGTTCGCGGACGGCCGCGCAATCATCAAGGGGACGGATGATGCGAAGCTGGCACGCTCCTTGTATGCGCGCTACGTTGGTGTATAGAGGAAGGAGGATGCTGATGAGCGATAAACTGGCTGTAATCCTGGTATCCGCAGATCCAAAGGTACTCGAGATGGGGCTGATGTATGCTAGGAACGCCATCAAGTAGGGATGGATGCGCAATACGTTGCTCTATTTCTTCGGCCCATAAGAGGTGACAATTGGCACAGATCCTGGCTTGCAAGAGATGGTAAGAGAGATAATCGCGGAGGGCACAATCCCTGTTGCTTGTAGGTGGTGTTCAGACAAGTACGGCGTGAGCGATCTCCTTCTCGATCTGGGATGCAGTGTTGATTATGTGGGCGCTCCCATTTTGCAAGCGATCCAAGATGGCTACGTGCCGATGACGTGGTAGGTCAGATCAACAGGAGGCTGTAAGATGAAGAGGCTCAGCATGTAAGAATGCAATCAGTAAGCAAATCTAATCAACAAGAGGTTCGTCACGCGAATGTGTGCAGAAAAGGAGTGGCTGGGCAGTTGAAAACATAGGTCTCATGCGGTTGAACATTACCATCTCGTCTGGCTTCATCGCGGCCAGAAGGTTGACCCGGGCCAGATACCACAGTCTCTCCTTGTTCATTTTTCGGCTCACTCCGCGCAGCGGCTCATCTTGGTGATGGCGTGGCCCACTGCCGGCCGGTCGAAGTACTCGGCGAGGCTGCTCACGATCAGGTAGTGGCAAGCTCCTGCTTGGCGAGGAGCCCGAATAGTTCCTTCTCCTGCGGATCGGTCGTTGTTTTCCCCTCCTATTGGTTAAACTGATTCCAAAATAGCACATCAGTGAGTGGTCTTCTTTCGCGCGCGCCGAGTTCGGCTTCGCGGTGTTTCTCGGAAAGCACATCTGCATCTCCCTGCCGTCCAATGACAACGAGAGTGATTAGGGTGTAGTCTTCGGGAATCCCAAGGATCTCCTTGGTCTTTATTGGGTCGAATCCCGCGATCGGGTGGGCGACAAGGCCCATCTGGGTGGCTTGCACCATCATGTTGGAGGCAGCCATCCCGCAGCCGAACAGGAAGTAGTCACGATTATCGGATAGCTTGCAGTCGAGATCGCACTTCGAAGCAAGGGCGATGATCGCCGGGGCAGGCCTGGTCCAGTAGTTTCCTTTCGGCATTTCGGCCTTCACAGCCGTCAATGTCTCTGGATCGTCGATGGCGACGAACCGCCAGGGCTGGTTGTTGAAGCAGGATGGGGCTAAGTGTGCTGCCTCGATTAGTGTATCGATCTCCTCCCGCGATACTAGCTCCTCCGATAGCGCCCGACGTGCACGACGGGCAGCGATGACCGGATTGGTCCGTCGGTCCGATTCATACAGCGCCTGCAGCGTCTCCAGCACCTCTTCGGCGTGTCCGGCCACCTTCACCTTCTTCCACTGTGCACGCACGGTCCCCGCTCGATCGATCAAGAACGTTGATCTGAGGATCCCACCGCCCTCTTTCAGCGCGGCGAATTCGCGGGCGAGAGTCTTGTCCGAATCGGAGAGCATCGTTACCTTGAGCGATCTTGCTGCAACGAACTTAGCTTGTGTCTCCGGTTTATCCGGCGACACTCCAACAATCCTAGCATCCAACTTGCTAAACTGTGGCAGGAGGGCGGTGAAATCTTGTGCCTCGCGGGTGCATCCGGGGGTGCTTGCCTTGGGGTAGAAGTAGAGTACGAGGTACTTCCCTGCAAGCCTGGATGAATGAATCTCTTCTTCACTGTGAGTACGTAGGGTGAACTGTGGCGCTTGATGAAACAGCATCATTCCTCCTTTGAAAAAGGCGCCCTCTAATTAGCAGGGCGCCCGCAGTAAACACGTATCCGTGAGGGATCAGTTCCGTCCCTCACTCCTTGACGTGCATCGGTTGGTTGCAGCAGACGAGCGTCCCTGCTCCAGACTTTGTCACCTTCACTTCTTGCCCTCAGATGTCGCAAACGTAAATCTTCCCTTCCTCTGCCATTTCAGTCTCCTTTATACCGTGAGTGACCCTTCCCAGAGGCCGTGCAGGTTGCAGTACTCGACTGCGATCAGCTCTGACAATCCGTCCGTGTTCACGTGCGTCATTACCTCGGGAGCCCCGTAGGTCGGGCCAAGGTCGAACGTGACGATGTGCACTGCTAACCCATTCTTCACCCCGAAGAGAGCGATCCACTTGATGTGATGCTCGATCGTGTTTGGATGCGAGACCTCTTTTCCAACCGTGATCTTGACGGTCTTCCCTTTGTCGAGAAGCTCGATCACCGGGACGTGCTTTTCCTTCCCTTCCTGCGAACCGGTCTTGATCAATTGTGCTAGTTTCATCTCATCCCTCCTTAGAATTCTACAAACTTCTCCCGCGGGGCACCGCACACCGGGCACTTGTCTGGGGCGTCCCCTTCCACGGTGTAGCCGCAAACCGGACATATGTACACCTTGCCGATCTCCACGTCTTGTTCCGCATCGGCTTTTGCCTTCGCCTCTTTGTACATCTCGGCGTGAATCTTCTCCGCTTCGATCGCGTAGTAAATTGAACGAGTCGCACCATTCTCGCCCTGCAGCTTGGCTACGGCGTCGTAGGCGGGGTACATCTCCTCAACCTCGAACGTCTCACCGTTTATCGCCTCTTGCAAGTTGGCTGCAGAATCGCTGATCCCACCAAGCTCGCGGAAGTGGTTGGTGGCGTGCACCTGCTCGGCGTAGGCGATGGCACGAAACAGCCGTGCGGTGTTCGCTTTTCCTTCCTTCTCTGCCGCGTCTGCGAACGCAAGATAGCGCATGTGTGCCTGCGACTCCCCGGCAAATGCCGCCTTCAGATTCTCTTCTGTCATTGGACGCATATTAACCTCCTAGTTTCTTCAATTGTTCCAATATCTCCCCCATGTCGGGGACCTCGCTTATCGGATATACCTTGGAGAACCGCACGATCCCCTCTTCGTCGAGGATGATCATCGATCTCTTAGAATAACCTCCATCTTCACTGAATATTCTGTACGAGGAAGCGACTGCTCCGTGTGGCCAAAAATCGGAGAGAAGCTGCGTACTCTTAACCCCCAAATCCCTGGCCCATGCATGCTTTGCCGGGACGGAATCAACGCTTATCCCGAGCGCGACCGCGCCCATCTTCTCGAACTCCTCACGGTTATCCTCAAGCGCCTTCATCTGCTTGGCGCACACTGGGGTAAACGCCAGCGGATGAAATGAGAGGATCACTCGGCGTCCTTGTAAGCTCTTCAGGTCGACCTTTTCACCGTGCTGATCGGAAAGGACGAATCCTGGCGCCTTGGTTCCAACGTTGATGAGCGACATTTAGATTGCTTCCTTTGTCATCGCCTGCTCAACCATCGTATCGATTACCTTCTGAAGGGATGCTGGCAGGCCATCGATTTTCACGTTCAGGAATCCGCGGATAATCAGCGATCTCGCCATCTCTTCGGAGAGGCCGCGCGCCATCAGGTAGTTGAGCTGCTCGCCGGCGATCTTTCCCACCGCCGCTTCGTGCGACAACTCCGTGTCGGGGTAGGTCGCCTTCAGCTCGGGGATGGCGTGAATCATCGCCTGGTCATCGAGCATGATCCCGTTGCACTCCATGTGCCCTTTGGTGTTAGCGTTTCCACCCTCGATCAACCCACGCGAGATCACCTTACTCCTTTCTGCGACGACACGGCTCACAATCTCACCACGAGCACCGGTACCCTGAAGCGCGATTCTCCCGCCGACATCGAAGAAAGAGCCTTCCTTGGCGTACAAGATCGAGTTAAACCGTGCTGTCCCACCGGCCTCTACAACAGCACGAGGGTTGGTATCGATGTGCTTCACCCGTGTGAGGGCAATGTAATTGGAGAGGTACTTCCCGTCCCGCTCGACGAGAACCCCTGTTCTGGGTCTGACTTCCACCTCGGGGGCCCAATCGTGGACCATGGTGTATGTCAAGGTTGCCCCTTTGCGCACGAAGATCTCGGTCACCGCGATGTGTTTGCCAGCGTTGCTGTAGGAAGCGGCGGTGCATCCGGTGATCAGGTGAAGCTCTGATCCCGGTTCGAGGACGATGATGTTGTGCAACACCTGTTCGTCTCGATCTGCCTTGAGAAGAAAGCAGGAT
>JAYEFP010000145.1:0-2055 GCA_034715975.1 Candidatus Bipolaricaulota bacterium
GGCGGGGGCTTTGATAGCCAATCCAATCGGTCTTTCATCCAGTTCCTCGGCTACTCTCTGCGCTCAGCGACAGAGGTGCAGTCACACCTATACGTCGCCCTCGATCAAGGATATATTACACAGGACAAGTTCAATGATCTATACCAACAAGCGGTGAAGGGCAAGAATCTCATTCACGGACTTGCCCTGTGCAATGATGTGGAATCGGCCTATTTCACGGGGTGAATGCGCTACCTACGCAATACTGAACCTAGAACTTAGAACGTTGAGGTGGTGCTTGTAAGCTTGAACCTAGAACATTGAACGTAGAACTTCATCGGAAGGAGGAACCGAACATGAGAAAACCGTTGAGAATTCACAAAACCTGGCTAATTGCGCTGGCTATCACAGTTATCGTCTTGGAAATCAGCGGGTAAGGATTACGGGTTATGGCACAGGTGATAGCGGATTGGTCCTGCTATGGGATCAATGGTAAACTAGGGATGGGAAGGTGGATCATGATGGATAGAAAAGAGACGCTTATCCGTGAGGTGGAGAACTTGCCCACAGCCTTTCTCCGGGAAGTTCTCGAGTTCGTCCAATTCCTGAAGTGCAAAGCAACTCAAGAACATCTAGAAATGGCTCTCCTCAGCGAGTTTGCCTTGCGAAAGGATTGGTTAAAGCCGGAGGAAGATGAAGCATGGCAAGGTTTGTGAAAGGGGATGTAGTCGTGGTCCCGTTTCCTTTTTCGGATCTTTCTCAAGCCAAGCCGCCGGAGAAAAGCAAGGACATCGATGTGGCACAAGACGCGAAATTGATTCCTTGCGTATATTAGGAGGTGATAACGTGGCACAGCAGATTGTCTTTCGGGCGGAATTTTTTAGGGAAGGAGACCTCTACGTCGGTCTCGCTCCCGAGCTCAACGTCTCTAGTTTTGGAGAAACACTAGATAAAGCAAAGGAATCGCTCAAGGAGGCAGTGGACGGGTTCCTTGAGGAGTGTGAAACCATGGGCACCCTTGAAAATGTGATCGAAGAAGCTGGATTTGAAAAGAGGGGTAATCAGTGGCTTCCTCGGCAACCAGTAGCAGCCGAACTGATGACTGCACAGTAAATTGATGTCGACACAGAGAATCACTCCCATTCACTACCGGCGTCTAGTGAAGGTGTTTGAGTTGGACGGCTTCACCTTTAAACGACAGAAGGGTGACCATTTGATCTTCACAAAAGCGGGAGTGAAGAGGCCAGTTGTTATCAAGAAAAGTCCCAAAGAAGTCCCAGTAACCCATATTCTGACGAACCTACAGACGGCAGGGATTAGTCGTGAGCGATATTTCGAGCTTTTGAAGCAGGCGGGATGATTAGATCTGTGAATTGTGGTAAAGAGTACCTCGGCAGGTGAGAGTTGTTAGAATAGGAGGGCGATCTCGCGCAGAGCCGTAGGGCCGCAGAGGGAAGCCAAGAATTAGTGAGTGTCTAAAAGCCTTAAGACGCTATTCTCAGCGCCTCAGCGTCTTGAGCGAGTGAAACGATCGGGCGCGAGAAAGGCAGTTTCAAAGCGTGTACAAGACTTAATCGCGCAGGGACGCAGAGGCGCAGAGGATGAAGAAAACGAGCTTTCGACTCTTGACTCATGGTTCTTGACTTGGTTTTGACACTCGCTTCATGATTCGCGGTGTGTCAATGGCCTAGAATAAGGATACTCTCTGCGCCCCAGCGTCTCTGCGGGAGGAAAGGCTTTGGAGACTGATGAAGGCACGAGCAAGATGCTAAATGGGCTGATACGTGCACTGAAGCGCAAGGAGGAACAACGGAGTAAGGGATAAGGATTAAGGATTAAAGAGCGGGTGTCTTAATCCTTGCTTCATAATCCGTGATCCTTAATCCATAATCCCAAAGCGGGAGGGACGACATGAAACACGCAAGACGCAGACGTTGGATCTTGGCTAGATGAGTCTGCGGTCGAGAGTCCAGAGTCAGGAGTCGAAAACGATAAGCGAGATAAGAAGGGTCTACGTTCTATGTTCTAAGTTCGAGGATAGCGGAAGGTGACCCGTGGCAATCGAGAGATTCGAGA
>JAYEFP010000146.1:0-2046 GCA_034715975.1 Candidatus Bipolaricaulota bacterium
AAAGCGATCACTTTGGAGGAATAATCGTATGAGCGATAAGAACATGGAGAAGATTGTTGCCCTGTGCAAGCGGCGCGGGTTCATATTTCAATCGAGCGAGATCTATGGAGGCATCAGCGGGTTCTGGGACTACGGCCCGCTGGGTGTGGAGATGAAGCGCAACATCAAGGACGTCTGGTGGCACGATATGGTAACAGGGAATGACAGCACGATGGCGCCCGCTGATGCGCCCAGTAGCTATTCCATGGTTGGGCTAGATGCGAGCATCATCATGCACCCGCAGGTGTGGAAGGTAAGCGGACACTATGATCTGTTCCACGACCTGTTCGTCGACTGCAAGACGTGCAAGCAGCGCTTCCGCGTCGATCAGATAAATGATAGCCAGTGCCCGCGCAAGCCGAGCAAGCACCCCGGCGAGCACAGCGAGTGCGACCTCACTGAGCCGCGCGAGTTCAACCTGATGTTCAAGACTTACATCGGTGCACTGCATGACCCGTCTTCCGAAGCATACCTTCGCCCAGAGACGGCTCAAGGAATCTTCGTCAACTTCAAGAACGTCATGTCCACCGCGCGAGTGAAGCCCCCGTTCGGCATCGCTCAGATCGGAAAGTCATTCCGCAACGAGATCACGCCCCGCAATTATACGTTCCGGTCGCGTGAGTTCGAGCAGATGGAGATCGAGTTCTTCTGCTCACCGGAGGAGTCCCAACGCTGGTATGAATACTGGCGCGATCACCGCTTCTCCTGGTACACGTCGCTCGGTTTGGCAAGCGACAAACTGCGCCTACGCGATCACTCACCCGAGGAAAGAGCGCATTATAGCTGCGGAACCGCTGATATCGAGTACGCGTTCCCGTTCTTGTCAGACGGCGAATACGGTGAGCTAGAGGGAGTATCGCACCGCAGTGACTTCGATCTGCGCAGCCACATGGAGGGAAAGCTTGTCCGTGATGGTGACGGCTTTGCCGTGAATCTCGACGAGCACGGCCAGCCACGCTACAGTGGCAGCGGCAAGGACCTCTCCTACTTCGACGAACAAACAAAGACGAAATACATTCCACACGCGATTGAGCCATCCGCAGGTGTCGATCGTGCAATGCTCGCCTTCCTGTGCGAGGCGTACGTAGAAGACGCAATCCCCGATGACAAGGGAGTGCCGCAGGCGCGTGTGGTACTGAAGCTTCACCCTCGACTTGCGCCAGTGAAGGTCGCAGTCTTCCCCCTTACAAAGAAGGACGGAATGCCGGACATTGCAGCGGAGATCTACCGCGAGCTAAAGAAGAAGTGGAATGTCTTCTACGATCAAAAGGGATCAATCGGGAGGAGATACCGCCGCCAAGACGAATCGGGGACTCCGTTCTGCATCACTGTAGATCATCAGACCCTTGAAGATGGAACCGTCACTCTGCGCGATCGCGATACGACCGTGCAAGAACGGGTAAGAAGTGCGGATCTTGTATCGATCATCGGCGAGAGGCTCAGAGATTGACTGATCGGATGATCGGGGCATTGTTTCACCACAAAGGGCACCAAGGAATCAGAAGACGAAACGCTTGATCCTACTCTTAACCTTGGTGTCGTTGAAGTTCCTCGAGAGGCTGGTCTTGACTTTCGCCTCCATTCTTCGTGTCCTTCGTGCCTGCCTGTCCTTCGGACCTGTCTGCGTGCGCCTGCCTGTCGCATCCGCGATGCAGACAGGAACACGCACAGGCAGACGCAGACAGGCTCTTCGTGATAGATTCTCTTCGACCTCCGGTCTTGCTTCGCAACCGGCATTCGTTCCGTACGAACCCGAAGTATCGACTGATCGGGAGATTGGGTTGTTAAGTCATTCAATCCCTCAATGTTAGGCGCCTGTTGCGTAAACAGTTTCTATCGCTCGTCTTCATACTCGGCTTCTAGTTTCAAGCATTTTACCGCAGAGGACCTGTCTGCCTCACTGGCACAGGCAGGCGCAAAGGTCGCTGAGGAATTGAGAGATCGGAAGATTGAATGATCGGGAGATTGGGAGGTTCAATCACTCAATCACTCACTCGCTCAATCATT
>JAYEFP010000147.1:0-7293 GCA_034715975.1 Candidatus Bipolaricaulota bacterium
GCGGAGATAGCAGGCGTGTTAAGTCTTTAGGCATGAGAACGCATCCCCCAAACGATAAGTATAACCAATCCGACGGCGATCGTGAGATCACCAACGCTGAACGCCGTGGCCAGTGGCACCCCATGCGGCAGGTAGAGCCAGTCCCCGAGGAAATTGAGCTTTGTCTTCTCGCTCATGAGAACGATATTCCCTCTCATACTCTCAGCAGCCAGCTTCTGTGCAATCTCCGGTTGACCAGCGCAGATAAGCGCGTGCGTCGACGAGGGCATTCTTCCCCCATTGAGGGCGATGACAACAAGATTACTGACCGATCCCAGCGCAATAACGAGCAGCGCCCACACCTGGTAGTTGACGATGAAGAACAGGAAGAGAAGGCCGTAGGAGGCAAGATGCAGCTCGGTCGTCGCATATGGAAAGATCGCGCGCGAGGAGAATAGTGGGAAGATGGCAAACTGAATCAGTATCGCGACTGCCACCAGCCACAATAAGCGCAGGCGGAGACCCGAGAGGTTACTTATCCTCCCTCTCAGCGCGTACCCAAGCACAACTCCGATGACGACTGCTCCGATGAGAAACATAGGCGTAAAGGGAATCTTACCTGTGTCTCTTCCCATGCGCAATCAAGAAGGATGTCCTTGTGTAGAGTAGCGATGCCGTACCAGGGCTTAAGATCTTTGGTTTCTTGTCCTTCTCCCGTCCACTAAGTAATCCCTACCTGCTGTAATGAATTCCTGCGCTTGAATTATAACCTCGTTCACTTGCTCAGCAGTTATTCCCCGATCAACTCCGTAGTCGCCGACGTTACGCATGTCCTTGCGTCTATCAGCCAGCGATGAAACTTTGAATCGAGCTTTCCTGTCTTGGCAAATTCCCGTCCAAACGCCGCGATGCCCGCAGCGTGACTTGAATAGGCTTTTCCCAACGAAGCAAGAAGGCTCTCAGCGACATAAAACATGGCATAATAGGCACGCGAGATGGCGAAATTATGATGCTCTTGATTAAGGAGTAATCGAGCGGCGGAGAGGCTCCGTTCCGCCTTATCCAACAGCCGAACGATATCCGTGTTCATGCCGGCACGCTCTCGCTTCTGATGTTCATGAACAAGGGAAGGTTTCGCGTTCTCAGTTCCTCTTCTGAGGCAAAGACTCGGGAGAGGACCACGTCGTTTTCCAGGCTGAGGTTGGCGGTCAGCTGAGATGACCTTTGCATAGCCTCGTTGTAATCAAACGGAGAACGTAGAACGCACACGATATCGATATCTGAGTCCTCCCGTCCTTCTCCACGTGCGAACGATCCGTAGAGAAGTACGTCTAGTAGTTGATCACCGAAGATCTTTCTCAACCCTTGGCTGTACTCCTGGATAACATTCTTGATCTTCACTTGGTTCATCGCTATCACTCTTTATCGAACAATCTCTTTAGATCCACTCGCCCTCGTTACTGCTATTGCACTCGATGGAAACGCTATCGCTTTCCTCCTCGATTAGCAGTCTATCATACAGCTTCCTCGCACTCAATGTGAAGGATGATTCCCTCTTCTTGGTCGAGTGTCCATCATCTTGTGGCAGCAGTGCAATATGCTTCTTGGGCCTTTGAAAATGCAAAGAACAGATGAGTAGGCAGATGGCTACTGGCTATCGATGAGATCCTGATGATCAAGAAAATCGGAGCGACAGGTGTTTAACCAATCGCCCCGAGTTAATCTTGCACGATTCAGTTGTCTTACGGGCAGCCGCAACAACCGCAGACACCCAGGTCTACGTGAATACGAATGCTGATCGAGCCCCACACGTAGGGCCGACCGGTGCAGCGAGCGATCTCGATGTACGGACTGTGCGAGATGCAGCAGGGCTGCGTGTCGATCTGTGTGCAGCAGCAGTTGCACCAATTCCTCGGACCGGGCCAGGGTTGGATCTTGACGTAGTTTTTGATCTCGCCCGCAGTCGTTGTCTGAATGACGAGTCGGTAGATGCCAATCGGGACCTGATTGCAATATCCATCAGTTTGGTCCCACAGCATCTCGAAGTTATGTCCCTTTGGCATGTCGGGGAACTGCTGCTGATAGATGACCATCCCATCGACCGTCTCCACCCGCCACCCGGTGATAAACGGAGTCTCCGGAACCGGGCACTGCGAGAAATACTCACCAGGAACGACGAGCTTGAAGCCGACATCGACTCCCAGCCAGTAGCCGGTGTAACAGGTTGGATTATCACCAACAGGTGGTGCGCCGCATCCACACTGTGCTACAGCCATAATGCCCATCAAGCCAACAGCCAATACAGCCAACAATAACGCTCTCTTCACCCCTACCACCTCCGTGTTTTCTCAGCCGCCATACAATCACCCCAAACAGATCCGCGCTCCTTTTGGCAACGAGCGATCTTTTATTCTACACGCGAACACGCGATCAGTTTCGTGCTATTCCCGATCGAATTTTGCTCTGTGGCATTTCAGAGGGTATCGTCAGGTTCGGTTCATTCAGGATTGATGCCAAGAAGGACTCACCACAAAGTACACGAAGACCTCGAAGGAGTTAGAAGGAGGGTTCTGACCCGGTCTCAAGCTGTGCTATATTTTATGGTAGTTTCCTCGTCTGGTGGCTTAGTAAGCTCAATTCTTCGTGTCCTTCGTGGTAAAAGAGTCTTGTCCAGACATCAAGCTAGCTTAATCTCTGAATGCTGATCTGCTCCATCATTGCCTTGGCTTCGGATGCAGTGAAGATGCGCGTTCCTGGGGTGATCGCTGTCGCGCTTCCACAGGCAATCCCAAAACGCAGAACCTGCGCTGAGTCATCTCCGGCGCATGTGCGCCGTTCGTATCTTGTGTTACCAGCGTTTGCGGCGATCAGCAGCACGCATCTCCTGTCACGCCGATCGCCGCAAGCATAGTCTAACTGAACCTTTAGAAACGCACAGGCCGGATGAACGCACCCTTCCCGGCGTAAGTTGCGGCGCCACCTAGCTCTTCCTCAATGCGCATTAGCTGGTTGTACTTCTCCACCCGCTCGCCGCGCGCTGGAGCACCGGTCTTGAGGTGGCCAGTGTCGAGGCCGACGGTGTAATCGGCGATGAAGCTGTCCACCGTCTCGCCGCTCCTATGGGAGACGAACGCCCCCCAACCGTGGAACTGCGCCAGCCGTGTCGCTGCGACCGTCTCAGTCAGCGTGCCGATCTGGTTCAGCTTGATAAGAACAGCATTGGCGGCGTTCTCGCTAATCCCGCGCTCGATGCGCTCGACGTTTGTCACGAACAGGTCGTCGCCGACGAGTTCAATGATCCCGCCGATTCGCTGATTCAGCAGTTTCCAGCCCTCCCAGTCGTCCTCCGCCATTCCGTCCTCGATCAGCACAACCGGAAAGTCATTCACGAGCTTCTCGTAATAGTCGACCATCTCTGTCGATGACAGGTCCCGGTTCTCGGTTCTCAGACGGTACTTTCCATCTTCAAAAAACGCGCTCGAAGCGGGGTCCATCGCTACGCCAACGTCACGGCCTGGTGTAAGGCCGGCAGCTTTGATTCCTTCTACGATGAGCTGTAGCGGCCTCTCGTTTGAGGAAACATGCGGGGCGAATCCGCCCTCATCACCGACGCCGACGCTCATCCCCTCATCCTTGATGACCAACTGCAGGGCGTGGTACACCTCCGCTCCCCATTCCAGCGCCTGGCGGAAGCTAGAAGCTCCGTAGGGGGCGATCATGTACTCCTGAAAGTCCGCTCCCTGCCAGTGAGCGTGCACACCGCCGTTCATGATATTCATCATCGGAACGGGGAGGCGATGCGCCGTCGGCCCGCCGAGGTAGCGATAGAGCGGGATGCCAGCGGCAGTGGCCACAGCGCGCGCTACCGCCATGGATACCCCCAAGATGGCGTTTGCTCCCAAGTTCCCCTTGTTCGGCGTACCGTCGAGGGCAATCATCGCTTCGTCGATCAGCACTTGGTCGCGGGCGTCCATCTCGACCACCTTGCCAGCGATCACATCATTGACGTTTGCAACAGCCTGCAGGACTCCCTTGCCGCCGAAGCGCTTCTTGTCTCCGTCACGTAGTTCCACGGCCTCGTGCACGCCGGTCGATGCCCCGGAGGGGACACCGGCGCGGGCGAACGTGCCGCAAGCCAGAGTGCATTCCACCTCAACGGTGGGGTTGCCGCGCGAATCAAGAATCTCGCGGGCGTGTAGTCTTTGAATTGTTGTATCCATCGTTCCTCCTAAATATGACAAACCTGAAGATTATCGTCGATTACGCACATTGATCAATGGCTCGTCTTCCTCATTACTAGGATTCATGTTGTTCCTGTCTCATATAATTCATTTCTCTATACTATCCTCCCCTAAGGAAAAGACCTCAATCTGGTTGGTGCGCTCCGGGTTGTGGCGGGATGAGCCCTGCGTCATCACAACGATCCCGGATGTAATCTGCTCCTCGTTGCACCAGTCGATCAGAATCCTGTGCCAATCGTGTCTGTCTCCCTCGATGTACACCGGATAGACCCCATAGGAAAAGGCGAGCTGTTGACAGGTGGCACGGTTGTGGCTTAATGCTACGATCCATGGGCGCAGGCGGTAGCGCGTTACGCGGCGCGCAGTGGCTCCGGTGCGCGTGGGGATCGCGATCAGCTCCGGATTAAGCTTGCGTGCTACTGCAACAACGCTCGATGCGATCGTCTCCTCGAGCAGGTCTCCTCCTGCCGAGGCACTTGGGGATAGATGCTCGTTGAATCCGTAGTCTAGGTGACTCCCTTCGGTGGCCTGGGCGATTCGCACTAGCATACTCACAGCGTCCACCGGATAAGCACCGACGGCGGACTCTTCTGATAGCATGACGGCATCGGTCCCATCTAGGATAGCATTGGCAACATCGGTCGCTTCAGCGCGGGTGGGGCGGCTGTTTGCCACCATTGATTCAAGCATCTGAGTGGCAGTGATGACTGGTTTGCCGAGGAGGTTCGCCTGGCGGATGAGGCGTTTCTGCAGGATAGCGATCCCCTCGATGGGGGTCTCCACACCCAAGTCGCCGCGGGCAACCATGATCCCATCGGTGGCGTCCATGATTGCTTTGATCCGGTGAATAGCTACTGCTCGCTCGATCTTAGCGATCACAAACGGGTTCTTCCCGTGCGTAGCCGCGATCTGTCGCACCACATCGATGTCCTCTGGCCCCTGCACGAAAGAGATACTGATCGCATCCACTCCCTGCTCTAGAGCAAACTCGAGGGCGTGGCGATCATTGTCAGTGACCGCACTGATCCCCAGATCCGTGCCGGGGAGGTTGACGCCTTTGTGGGAACGCAGCTCCCCTCCCACCACGACACGACAGTGGACTTCACTCTCTGTCGTCTCCTCTACCTTGAGCCTGATGAACCCGTCATTTAAGAAGACGACGTCGCCGGGGCGTGCCGCTGCGCTCAATCCGGGGAAACTGACTGATATCCGCTCGGCGTCACCGCGGACTTGCTCGCTGGTCAGTGTGATCATCTGTCCGCGTACAAGCTGCACTGGCTCTACAGACAATTCACCCACGCGCATCTTTGGCCCGGGCAGATCGACCATAATGGCCACGCGCTTTCCAACCCTGCTTGCCGCTGCGCGAATCCGTTCGATTGAGCGCGCATGGCTCTCAAAATCCCCATGGGCAAAATTGAGGCGAGCGACATCCATTCCCTTGCGGATTATCCGTTCGATAACCTGCTGTTCGTCGGAGGCTGGGCCGATAGTGCAGACGATCTTGGTCTTATGCGTTGGAAACTTCATCCACTCACCCCTTCTACAATCAGTCGACTGATTTTGCAAAACAAGTCTACCTCGGGATGAGGCGAGCATCCAGCAGGCGCAAAGAGCGCGGCCTTGAGTTTTAACCGTTCTAAGCTTATAATAGTTTTAATATGGATCACCAAGAGGAATCTACAAAATTACGAAAGCTTGGACTGATACCAACAATTCAGCGGGTCGCGGTGCTTGAGTACCTAGAAGAAAACCTTATTCACCCGACGGCAGATGAGGTTTATCAGGGGGTGAAGGACGGCTTTCCATCTCTCTCCAAGGCGACCGTGTACAACGTGCTCGATGCGCTGAAACGAGCGGGAGCGATCAGGGAGCTGACCATAGCTCGCCAAGCGGCGCGCTACGACATAAGGACGTCCGCCCACCCGCACTTCATGTGTCGCGTGTGTGGCCGGGTATACGACGTCGACGTCCCGCATGCGGTGCAGGAGGGGGACGTCGTCGACGGCCATCAGGTGGAGTCGGTGCAGGCCTACCTCTATGGCGTATGCGCACATTGCCGCGAAAGAGAGATGAAGAGGAACGCCGCACTAGAAGGGCAAGGAGAAGAGCATGCCTGAGCTTCCCGAGGTAGAGACGATCGTGCGCGGACTGCGTGGAACCATTGGAGCACGGATTGAACATGTTGAGGTGCTCGATCAGCGCCTCGATCTGCCACAGGATAAGATCGCAGGCAGGGCGATCGAGGCGATCTTGCGGCGCGGAAAGTACATCATCATTGGTCTATCCGACGGTGGCTCGCTTATCGTTCACCTACGCATGTCCGGCCGGCTCGCGATCAGGCGCTCTACAGTTGAGGAGAAGCACACTCGCTTCATCATCTATCTTGAGGATGGTGGAAGGATCTACTTCATCAACCCCCGTCGCCTTGGGACGGCTGAATATGTTGAGGACGGATTTCCGCATGAGTTAGGAGTGGAGCCTCTTTCTTCTGAGTTCACCGCAAACAGGCTGCACGAAATAGCAGCCGGAAGCCACGCACCGATCAAGCCGCTGCTGATGGATCAGAAGAAGATCGCCGGGCTGGGGAACATCTACTCTTCGGAGGCGCTGTGGCGGGTGAAGATCGATCCGCGAAGAATGGCAAGTACGCTCGATGAGAATGAGACAAGAAACCTGCATCGCGCTATTCGTTCAATCGTGCGCCAAGCGATAGAAAACGCGGGGACGACGTTTGGAGAAAGCGTTTCAGATTATCGTGATGCCTACGGAGATTACGGTAAGTTTCAACAGATGCTCGCGGTCTACGGGCGCGCGGGAGAAAAGTGCCCGCGGTGTGGGGAAGAGATCGTACGCGTAGTACAGGCCGCAAGGTCAACGTATTTTTGCCCCGGTTGCCAGGGGTGAATTCATGGGGTTTGTTGAGTTCATGGGGTTTGTTGAGTTCGTTGGGGACAGAGAAAGACCACAATAAGGAGGAGGGTTATGGAGTTGAGAGGATCACGTACAGAGAGGAATCTGCTGACGGCGTTTGCCGGGGAATCACAGGCGAGGAATCGCTATACCTATTTTG
>JAYEFP010000148.1:0-7280 GCA_034715975.1 Candidatus Bipolaricaulota bacterium
CGGAATCTTCTTTATTGATTGCTGACTGTCGTTTTAAGCTCTCGGCTGTAAGCTGATGGCTGCTTTCTGTTCGCTGATGGCCGATAGCTGATAGCTTTATGCACAAAAGAAAAAACCAGGCGACGTCCTACTCTCCCAACCCCTCGCAAGGTTAGTACCATCGGCGCAGGAGGGCTTAACTGCCGTGTTCGGTATGGGAACGGGTGTTTCCCCTCCGCCAAATGTCACCTGGAATCTCTATAATATCTTCCTTGACAAATGAACAGGGTGTGTATCATACAAGCAATTGGCCTATTAGTACCACTCGGCTGAACGCATTGCTGCGCTTACACCTGTGGCCTATCAACCTCCTAGTCTCGGAGGGGCCTAATATGGAGACCTTGTCTTGAGGACGGCTTCGTGCTTAGATGCCTTCAGCGCTTATCCAAACCAGACTTAGCTACCCAGCGATGCCCCTGGCGGGACAACTGGTGCACCATTGGTCCAGCTATCTCGGTCCTCTCGTACTAGAGATAGTCCCTCTCAAGTCTCCTACGCCCACGGTGGATAGAGACCGACCTGTCTCACGACGGTCTGAACCCAGCTCGCGTACCCTTTTAACCGGCGAACAGCCGGACCCTTGGGACCTGATTCAGCCCCAGGATAGGATGAGCCGACATCGAGGTGCCGAACCTTCCCGTCGATGTGAACTCTTGGGGAAGACTAGCCTGTTATCCCCGGGGTAACTTTTGTCCGATGAGCAGTGGCCCTTCCACAAAGTGCCACTGGGTCACTAGGACCTGCTTTCGCACCTGCTCGACTTGTAGGTCTCGCAGTCAAGCCTCTTTATACCCTTACACTCAATGGCTGATCACCAACCAGCCTGAAGAGACCTTTGCGCGCCTCCGTTACTCTTTAGGCAATTGCGTTCGTCCTGCTTTCGGCAATTTGTACTGCATATCGGCGATTAGATAGGGATCAATCAGTTCCACGAAACGCTCAAGAGAGCTTCCTGGGACTAATATCTGCATCCCTTCTTTCTGTCGCCGCAGCTTGGCTTCCACTCCGAATTTCTCCATCAGGACGTTCGTTAGTCTCTGAACATCCCTGGTGGCAAATCCTTGTGTGTTAAACAACACTGCACGCGACTTGCGCCACTTCATAGATCCATCGTCCATAAACCAGTAAGCCAGTCCACGCGGGCTAAGCCACCTGTGGATCAACCTTGGCACAACCTTGCGACTATCTACGTAAAACTGCTGACCGTAGAATCGTAATGCGCCGTGGCTTACGGTTTGAAACCACCAATTGATGCTTTCATGGTTTCCCGATGTCACCTGTTTGGGTTTGGGTGGCGTAAGCACCCAATCCTTGAACAAATTGTATAGATGTTTCACATAGGTTTGGTGTTTTTCGCTCTGCTCGATCTTGAGCCTGTAGGTTTTACCCATGTTCTGCGTTTCCAGATGGGCATCACCTAACAACAACCCAATCAGAGCTTCACGTTGCATTGAACTTAACTTGAGATTTTCCTTGTAAGCCTCAATCTCACGCGAATGCACCATTTGCTACTCCTTTACCTATGCGTTGAAACAGAACTCCCAAAAATGGGCTTCCGGTCGCCCGGAAGTTCAGACTATATCATCAACCGCAACGTACGGTTGTCTGGCGTATAGTCGTTGAGGGGTCACGAAGACTTCCCTGCTGATTGTCCGCATCGGTCACATTTTCAGCTATCAAGATAGCTAGTGCCGAATACTATTCCCCTTTGTCCGGAAGAGGAGGCACCCTTTCCGGATTAGAGGACGGGTTTTCCAGCATATAGCCAGATTTGCCCCTGGCGTCACCGCCAGAGCGCCCCACTAATTGAGGCGACCGCCCCAGTCAAACTACCCACCTAACACTGTCCCACGACCGCTGCTAACGGCCGATGGTTAGAGACTCAACACACGCAGGGTGGTATTCCAAGGATGGCTCCACCGAGGCTAGCGCCCCAGTTTCATCGCCTCCCACCTATCCTGCACAACGAATGCTAAAACTCAATGTCAAGTTATAGTAAAGCTCCACGGGGTCTTTTTGTCCAGCCGCGGGTCACGGGCGTTTACACCCGTGCTTCAATTTCACCGAGCATTCAGTCAAGACAGCGCCCAAGTCGTTGGACCTTTCATGCGGGTCAGAACTTACCTGACAAGGAACTTCGCTACCTTAGGACGGTTATAGTTACCGCCGCCCTTCACTGGGGCTTCAGTTCGCCGCGTTAACAGCTCCCCTTAACCTTCCAGCAGTGGGCAGGTTTCAGACTCTATACATCCTCTTTCGAGTTAGCAGAGTCCTGTGTTTTTGGTAAACAGTCGCTCAGGCCGATTCTCTGCGGCCACCCGAGGGTGGCACCCCTTATCCCGAAGTTACGGGGTCATTTTGCCGAGTTCCTTAACTGAATTTCACTCGTCCACCTTAGTATACTCAACTCGCCTACCTGTGTCGGTTTGCGGTACGGACTCTTCCTTGCTCACTAGAGGATTTTCTTGCCCAATGACCCCTTCCCCCTTCGCCCTAAAGCGGGCTCGCCATCACACCTCGACTTAACAGGAGAACGGATTTACCTATTCTCCCTACCTCGGTGCTTGGACACACTATTCCGTCAGTGTGCGGAGAGGGCCCTTCGGGGTCCCCCCTTTGCTCAAATGCAAGATTAGAGGCGCAGGAATATTAACCTGCTGTCCATCGCCTACCCCTTTCGGGTTCAACTTAGGTTCCGCCTAACCCTGGGAGGACAAGCCTTCCCCAGGAAACCTTAGGCATTCGGTGGCAATGATTCTCACATTGCTCGCGCTACTCATGCCGGCATTCTCTCTTCCGTCTCGTCCACCAAGCCTTACAGCTCAGCTTCAATCGTTAACGGAATGCTCCCCTACCAATACCGTTTCAAAGAACGGCATCCCGCAGCTTCGGTACCACGCTTAGCCCCGTTAAATTTTCGGCGCATCGCCGTTAGACTGGTGAGCTATTACGCACTCTTTAAAGGATGGCTGCTTCTAAGCCAACCTTCCAGCTGTCTCGACAACAACACTTCCTTTCCCACTTAGCATGGATTTGGGGACCTTAGCTGGCGGTCTGGGTTGTTTCCCTCTTGAGCGTGGACGTTATCACCCACGTTCTGACTCCCGTGAAACGATCTGCTGGTATTCGGAGTTTGCTTAGGGTCGAGAGTTGCCCCCCTTCCCCGATCAGTGCTCTACCCCCAACAGTCTATAACACGAGGCTAGCCCTAAAGCTATTTCGGGGAGAGCCAGATATCACCAAGTTCGATTGGTTTTTCGCCCCTAACCACAGGTCATCCCCTAGCTTTTCAACGCTAGTGGGTTCGGTCCTTCATGTACGGTCAAGTACACTTCAACCTGCCCATGGCTAGTTCACTTGGCTTCGGGTCTACGACATGTGACTATTCGCCCTATTCAGACTCGCTTTCGCTGCGGCTACACCTCTATCGGCTTAACCTTGCCACATACCGTAACTCGCCGGCTCATACTACAATAGGCATGCGGTCACACCCTATTAATGCCCGAAGGCGATTTGTGGGTGCTCCCACTGTCTGTAAGCAAATGGTTTCAAGTTCTATTTCACTCCCCTCCCGGGGTGCTTTTCACCTTTCCCTCGCGGTACTAGTTCACTATCGGTCAGCTGAGAATATTTAGCCTTAGGAGGTGGTCCTCCCAGATTCACGTCGGATTTCACGTGTCCGGCGCTACTCAAGTCAACATCCAGGGTAGATCGGCCTTTCGTTTACGGGACTATCACCCTCTGCGGTCGTCCTTTCCAGAGACTTTGCGGACTGTTCTACTAGACGTCACTTTTAACCCTGCCCACCCCTGCATCGGTGAGATGACACTGACTTACAACCCCAGCAAAACAACGAATGCAGTCTTACATTTTGCTGGTTTAGGCTCTTCCCGTTTCGCTCGCCACTACTAAGGGAATCTCGTTTTGATTTCTTTTCCTCCGGTTACTGAGATGTTTCACTTCACCGGGTTTGCTGAACGTGCCTATTGATGTTTCAGCACGAACTCCTATGGCTTCACCATAGGGGGCACTCCCATTCGGAAATCCTCGGATCAAAGCCTGCTTAGCGGCTCCCCGGGGCTTATCGCAGCTAGCCACGTCCTTCATCGCTTTCAGCTGCCAAGGTGTCCACCATTTGCCCTTACTACGCTTGTATGATACACACTCTATTCACTTGTCAATGATCTGTCACGCTCTCTTCGAGCGCAAAAAAGAAGTCTACCACCCTCCACACCATCTGTCAAGCTAGCATGGAGGGATTCGACAGCGGAAACTTTACCAAAGAATCCGGTTCTTGTCAAGGATAACTGAACCCCCTAATCATTGCGGATTACAGTAGCATCGCTCTCGCGACGAGGCACAAGACGGCCCTATTAGTTCGGCTCTTCTGAAAAATGGAAGACGTGATAAATCTCGATCTTGATCGTTGAATCGCTTCGCCAGCAATCCGCAGGAGCACCCTGCTTTTGACAGAGAGAAGATAGGAACTTGACCGGATCGGGAAGATCGTCCCACACCTGCGGCAGATACGTCGACTTGCCGTAACGCGTCGTCAGGATCACCCCGTCCTGTCCGGGAACGAGCTTGGAGACAAGGTCGTCAGGATCTGAGAACGTAAGCACGCGCGGATGATCGAGCACACTGATCTCAATGGTAATACCATCTACTTCCGAGGGCCTCACCGGCGGAAAGCGGGGATCGCCTGTCGCCGCAAGGACGACATTACGCAGAATATTCTTGTACAGCGACTCGTGCGGAGCAAACGAATCGAGGATGCAACCACGCAGGACTCCCTTCTTCGTGAGTGTGACAAAACAGGCAGCGTCACCTTTCAACGCAGGAGATAGGTCACCCGCGGGAATCTCCGGGGCCGGCTCTCCAGTTGCAGCCTGGCGCAACCGCGCTCGGGCCATACCGAGAACCAGCCTCTGTTCATCAAGCGATAGCCTCTCAGCTCCTTGTTCTCGTTGTGTGTTCATCATGTTCGCAGCCATCATGGTAGCCAACGCAAGAAGTGCAGCGATCACTACCAACTTGGCAACATCGGTCATCTCCCCTCCACTCTTTCCTAGAATAGCCACGTTTCCTTCATTCGTCAACCCTGGTGAACAAGATGCTCGCTCTCTATACTTAGGCCCAGTGATACCCCGAAGCCAATCAGAAGAGCAGAAAGGAGACACAATGGGTAAGACAGTTGTAGATAGACTCTGTGATTTCGTGCAGATCGACAGTGAGTCGGGAGAGGAAGCAAAGTTCATCAGTTACTTGCAAGACCTGTTCACAAGCGAGCTCAGTGCCAAGTGCACGCTTGATAACTATGGCAATCTCATCGCCCGCATTCCGGCGAAGGGTTCAAGCAAGACAGAGCCGCTTCTCCTCGTGGCGCACGCGGACACCGTCAAGCCAGGACAAGGGATTGTGCCAATCGTAAAGAATGGTGTAATCCGCTCCGCCGGGGACACGATCCTTGGCGCGGACGATAAGGCGGGAATCGCCGAAATCTTCGAGGCCATGCGAAGCGCAGCAAAGCATCCTCCGGTGGAAATCGTCATCACACGCGGAGAGGAAGTCGGACTGCTCGGGGCGAAGAACCTCGACATTTCTCTCGTTCGCGCAAAGATGGGTTTTGTCGTTGACGGCGAAGATGCCGGCACCATTGTCATCGGCGGACCAACGCACATCTCACTCGATATCGAGATCATCGGCAAGGCAGCCCACGCGGGAATGGAACCGGAGAAAGGAATCTCGGCAATCCGCGTCGCAGCAGAGGCGATCAGCCGCATGCCGCTTGGGCGAATCGATGAAGAGACAACAGCAAACGTAGGAACGATCCACGGTGGAATGATCAGAAACGGCATCCCGGAACGTGTAACGATCCAGGCTGAATGTCGCAGCTTGAACGATGAAAAGGCGATGCGGCAGGCAGAGACGATGCGGCAAACGCTCGAGGAGGCAGCGAAAGAGGCGGGAGCACAAGTAGAGATTGGCACTGACCTTGAATACAGGGCCACACGCACAGCGGAGGATGCTCCTGTAGTGAAGTTAGCACAGGAGGCAATCCGCGCCGCCGGTCTTATCCCACACCTTGAGGTGATCACCGGCGGTACCGATGCCCTGGTGCTAACAGGACGCGGAATCGATGCCGTCGTTCTCGGTTATGGCGGGAGCGCCGCACACACCACGCAGGAGCAAGTCACGGAGGAGGCCCTGAAAGCGTCGACCTCCGTCATCAAGCAGATCCTAGAGAGCGCAGCCTAATTCCCTTGACGATACCGATATGGAGGGCTAGAATATTGTAGATTCCTCGGTAGCTCAATTGGTAGAGCGCTCGGCTGTTAACCGAATGGTTGTAGGTTCGAGTCCTACCCGGGGAGCCAATTTTTACCTCCTTGTTGATTAAACTGTGCACACGGCAGGCCCTGGGTGATAGCGCCCGGGGCCTGTTCCCCTTCTCCCAACCGCCCAAAAGCACGGTTGTGCACCGAACCAAGCACAATCAGTCAATTGACCGCTCATTGAGCTAATATCATCTCAAATCCCCTTCCAATCGGCATTACATTCGCCAAGCGTGTTTCCAACAACGCTGAAATATCGCTTTGCGTATGCGCCGATGTGCCAAAAGACTTGGCAAAAGGCCATTTAGATGCTATGCTGTCCATTACTATCTACTCGAGGGGGTACAGCGTGAACAAAACAGAGTTCGTCGAACAGTTGGCCAAGGAAGCGGATCTTACCAAGAAAGATGCCCGCAAGGCGGTCGAGGGAATGGTTGATCTCATAACCAAGTCGCTCTCAAAAAACGAGCCGGTTGTGATCACCGGATTCGGCAAGTTTGAGGCTCGAACGCGCAAGGCATCGACGCGGATGAATCCACAGACGGGGAAGAAGATCAAGGTTCCCTCCAAGGTGGTACCCGCATTCAAAGCCGGAAAGACGTTGAAGACCACCGTCGGCAAGAAGGCCAAGAAGAGATAGGAAGACCGCAAGCTGCTCTTGTGCGTTGGGTCGCCAAGAGAAGAGCCTGAATCGTACGACCCACATCATTGCAAGACATACTCGCGATGATAGAGTCTTAGGTATTATCTGATTGGAAGGCTGTGTCCTTGCAGTGTGTTGTATGTAGATGGCGTGGGTCGTACGTCTTATAAATCTGTGACAAGCCCATTTTCTTAGTCCTTTGCGGCTTTACCTGGACATCACAAAAGAGGTTCCTCGCTGTTTGGAGTGGGTAACAAACGCCT
>JAYEFP010000149.1:0-7263 GCA_034715975.1 Candidatus Bipolaricaulota bacterium
TTGGATGTTTCGTTTTCTTGCTTCGATGAGCGGCTCAAAACGGCAGCTGTAGCGGAAGGCTTGATGGTGAAGGGTGAATAGTAAATGGTGAAGGGTGAATCGTGAATCGTGAATCGTGAATCGTGAATCGTGAATGGTGAATTGTAAATGGTGAAGGACAAAGCAGGAAAGTATGAGACAGAGGCGAAGACATGAGGCCTCATAGGAAGCTCGATGTGTGGAACGAGGCGGTCAGCTTTGTCGTCGACGTGTATCAGGTTACAAGGTCGTTTCCGAAGATGGAACAGCATGCGCTTGCTGATCAGCTAAAACGGGCTGCTGTTTCCATACCAAGCAACATTGCGGAAGGGGCAGCGAGGCAGACAAAGAAGGAATTCATCCAGTTCTTGTATATTGCTCAGGGTTCAGCAAGTGAGATCGATACACAGCTAGAAGTAGCTCGGAGGCTGAATTACATAGACGAAGGCGAGAAAGCTAGACTGGATCACAAGTTGGGTGCAATTGGCAAGATGTTGACTGGATTGATTAGGTCGTTGAAGAAAGCGTGAATGGTGAATCGTGAATCGTGAATCGTGAATGGCATGAAAACCGTAAATGGTGAATTGTAAAGAGTGAATGGTGGAAGGCGAGTCAAGAGTCGCCGGTCGAGAGTCTACGGTCGGGAAGCAGCGGGTAAACCGAGAATGGTAGGAGTGAGTTCAAGGTCGGGAAGCGGTAGCGAGCGGAGAAGCGTTCTATGTTCCCGGTTCTAGAGCAAAGCGTGAATGGCCCGGAAGCAGCGATGAGCAAGGAGCAATGAGGATTAGGGATTGATGGATTATGAGGTAAGAGCAGTTTGTAGGGTTCGTTGGGTTCATAGCCCCTGTGAAATATATCCGTTGTTCGTTATTGCACGGGGCAGGGGTTCGTTGAGTTGATTGGTCCGTTATCACCAGAAATATGTCTCCTATTTGCCTGGGCGTTGTACGCAGATAGGTGATCCAACACACGACCAGATTACCGCTGTCATCCGACGCTCTTCTTCAGTGCGACAACTCTATATCTTGCTCTTGATCAATTAGTTGATTAAAATATTCATGTGTTATTTAATCAATTGGAGGTTGGGATGAGTGTCAAAATGGCGAGAGATCAGATGCGGTCAAGTTCAGAGGTCCGGCGCCATCTGGGGGAGTACTTGGACCAAATAGGAGAGCGCGACCTCTATATTCTGCGTGGAGGGAAGCCAACGGCCGCCATCGTGCATATCGACCGATATGAAGCGTTGCTGGAACAGTTGGCTGAATTGCAGGATCTTCAGGAGCATTTGGCTATCTACAAGATGGTAAAAGAGCGAGAAGGCCAGATTGAAGGAGAGGAATTTGTCTCCTTCAATGAACTCGATTGAGCGGACGGTAGATAGAGATGCGCTATGAGGTTCTGCTCATTAGAGCTGCTCAAGATGACTACAACAGTCTTGATGGAACCATCTTGATGGAACCATCTCGATGGAACCATCAAGAAGCAGGCCAAGACCCAACTGGGAAAACTGAAGGTTAGCCCTGAATTAGGACGGCCATTAGGAAAGAAGTTGGAAATGGACTTGACCGGCTATCGGTCCTTGCATTTCTACAAGAATAAATATCGGATCGTTTATAAGGTCGATGAAGAAAAGAGGCAGGTAATTGTGGCGGGCATTGGGCGTCGAGAGAAGGCTGAGATCTATGAAGCGGCAACTCGGCGTCTAGGAAGAGAGTAAAGAACCCGGCAGCAAGCCGCAGAGCATTGAGAGGCCAAGAGAAAAAGGGGACAGGCTGCTTTTCGGGAATGGCCGGGAAGCAGTGATGGGTAACGAGTAATTGGGATACGGATTGAAGGATTAAGGGGAAAGCAGTGACGAATGGGAGCGAGTCCAAGGTCCAAGATCTGAATGGTAAATGGTGAATCGTGAATGGTGAATCGTGAATGGGCCGAGAACAGTGAACAGTGAATAGTGAATTGTGAATAGTGAATTGTGAATGGTGAATCGTGAATGGTGGGAGCGAGACCAGGGTCGGGAAGTAGTGTTGAACGATAAGCATCCATCTGTGATTAGGAGTAACGGTGAGCTGTAGTCGGCAGTCGTTGAGCGCTGAATGCTGACGGCTGTGTGCTATTATCGAAGCAGAGGGGTTTTGGGGCCAGGTCTTGGTGCATTCAGAGTCAAACCTTGATAGCTATCTGTCTTCATGGTACAATGCACTCACTTTCAGCCTCGGGGAGGTAGAGATGGCTTTTTTATACATGCGACCGGAGAAGAAAAGATCGCAAGGAGGGCTTTTCAGCCCATGCAATACTCCTATCTCCCTTTATTGCACAGGCCAAGGGTGTTGCTCTCCAGTCATCGATTCCCCCAATCTTCTGCCTTCTATAACCACGTAAAGGCAAGAGGCTTATTCCACAGGCTTGTCTCGGTTTTCGTTCTTTCAATAGTTTTTATGAAGGTGATTTTGATGAAGTTAGCTGAAGCACTGGTTGAGCGCAAGGCTCTGAAGGACGAGATCCAGGACTTGCGGCGACGGCTGCAGAGGGTGGCCAAGGTCCAGGATGGTGATGAGCCGGTAGAGAAGCCTCTGACGCTTCTTCGGACCATCGAATCCAAGCTAGGTAAACTGGAACAACAGATCACCCGGATCAACCGGACCAATATCGCGGCGCGGCTGTCCGACGGTCGCACGCTTATGGAGGCGATCGCCGAGCGGGACATGCTGAGGTTGCAGCGGACCGTGTTGGAGGACCTTGTGAAGGCTGCCACCCCAGAACATGACCGCTATAGCCGCAAGGAGATCCGATACGTTCCCGCGGTAAATGTGGCCGAAATCCAGAAGAGTGCCGATCAAGTGGCCAAGCGCTATCGTAAGCTAGATGCCGAGCTCCAGGCGCTCAACTGGGAGACGGAACTTTTATGAGTAGGGGCAGGTCTTGTGCCTGCCCCTACTCAAGGGGTAACCACAAAGGGTTACCCCTACTAAGTTCCGGTGTAGCAGGGTCTTGGAGATGCTTTTGAGGGCACCTCCCCGTCGGTGGTGCGATAGCCGGCCGTGGGCGTAAGTTCCACGTAAAATTGCCTCTTGGGCAACGGCTTGATAAGCCGATACTTGTTCACTGGGTATCGCGTAAGGCGCACAAGGGTATTGTAACTGAGTAAGGAGTACTACCGCGTGCTGAAAGCATCTTCAACCCTGGTTGGTCTGTAGAGTATCTCCCTCTCCGTTGTTGCACGGGCCGAGAGTGGATTAGGAATATCTAGAAAAGGTGATGGCTATGCTCCAAGTTGCGGGAGATCCAAAAGAAGTTGCGGATTTGATCCTACATGATGCCACCTTTTCGCCGCAGGAATTGGTATTTCGGGACGGAAGAGTGGAAATCGAAGGAATTAAGCGATGGGGGTGGGAGGAGACCGTCACTACGGAAGAAGGCAAGATCGAGATGCCCCGGATGTGGGCCAGGCTCATCATCGAGAACGCCATCCATCTGCGCGTGGACTACGACACCTATGCTCCATTGGTTCAAGATGTGAGAATCCTTTGGTTGGAATGTGAGGAGAGCGAGATCGTACAGATCTCCCGGGATGGTGAGAAGAAGACTGTGTATGATATCCGCATCTTGGGATTCCCCGCCACTTACACCGTCAGCGTCGTGGAGATTGATGTTCGGCTGGAAGACGTCGATCAGGAGAGGGAGGTCATCGATCTAGATAATCTGGGGGAGAGGGATTTAAAGATATTCCTCACGCAGTTTGAGCAGCCAATAGGATACCGAGGGGAAACCGAGTATAAGAGAAGTCGGTTTGCCGTTGGTGATCAGGTTCGCTGGGGCGGAAGAGGGTGGAGGGTGAGGGCTATATACCCCTCTTATACTGGCAAGAGCGATGCAGATCATACCTTCTATTACAAGCTAGAAGGTCGAGGTAACCGGTTTTACGAGGAGGAGATTGAACCGGATAAGGGGTGAGAATTAACGAAGCCCAGGAGAGGCTTTGGCTGGTACAGGAGGTTCACATGGGAGTTTTCGATACAGTACGGGCCGAACTGGCCTGCGCGCATTGCGGCAAGATCGAACGAAGAGGTGTACAGTTCAAGCATGCAGAGAACTCCCTCGATTCCTATGAAGTTGGGGACTACGTCGTCGGGGTCCCTGCTGGGCAGGTCGCGCTCCAAGGGGTCTTCGATTGTCCCTGCGGCTCGGCCCGTGGAATAGGGGAGAAGGAGATATTCCATGGGCTAAGTGAAGAGGAGGTCGAGTTCTTAGGAAAGACCGTAACGCGCTCGAAGAGGCAGTTCACCGAGTGCTGGGTCCACTTTGACAACGGCTTCATCACCGCCGTCACCCGAGAGCGACCGGTAAAGCCCAAGCGGTTGAGCTGGGAGATGGTAGAACATTTGGGACGGACGGCCCAGAAGCGCAAGTGGGCCCTGGAAGGGATCGAGAACGCCTGCCGAGCTCGCTTGGAGATCCGGGAGAACGGATTCCCAAAAGAGGGTGATTTGGCCTGTTTGTGGGAGCACGTTTGGGGTACGAAGGACGAACAGGAGCTGATTACAAGGATCCTCGAACGGGTGGACTTTGGGCTAGAGCGTGAGAACAAATCGGTGACCAAAGATGATTGAGAGAAGGAGCCTCACTTGATTTCCCTGTGTAGCCTGATCGATTGGGAATGGTGTCGGGAGTACCGGCGTCCTGTCACCTGGGATGACCTTGTGGATCGAGAGTTGAAGGTACACATCACAATTTCCACCCGAGCCTGGGTAGAGCAGGAACTAGAAGAACCGACACTGACCAACGATGAACGGGCGCTCTATAGACAGTGGCTGCAACAACTGCAGCATCTCAGCTTCATCGCCCGCAGAGCCAAGGACGGAGTCTGGAATCTGATAGTCCCGGAAGATGAGCTGACGCCAGCTTCGGTTGCCGAGTATGTGCGCACGTTCAGTCAAGCAACGGAGGAGCAATTGGATGAGCCCTACGAATTCCTCGCTGAATCAGCGACTTGATATCCAGCAATTACCGAGCCACAAAAGGCGTACACTTACGCACATCAACCAGGCGTAAGGCCTCGAACGTTGCCTGAATGTAGCGCGGCCCAGGCTGCCAATACTCGGATGCAACCAGGGCTTCCAGATCAAATACACGCTCCCAACTGGTGAGGATGTCCGAATACCACGGTTCCGGCGGGGGCCAGGCCCCCCGATTGGGAACGGCCGCTTCGAAACGTCCGTACCATGCGTCATCTTCGGCTTCACTGAGCCCTAGATAACCGCGGTTCAAGACACTGTGCCAAGCGTCGAAGTCGGATAGTAATACCTGATTTGGATCAATCTCAAGTTCCAAGCGCACTCCTTGGGTGCCACGTGGCAAGTGACCAGAGCTCCGCAGATCGGGGCGCGGGGTATGCCATCCCCACCACGGGAAATGACCATCATAGTGGGGAAGACGTTGTTTCATTTGAGCGCACATCCAATCGTAAGGGCAGCGAAACTCCTTTGGAACGCAGGCGGGGTCAGCATACAAGACGCGTGCTGCTGTGAGCTGGGCTAGGACTTCCACCGGCTGGATCGTCCACACTCGCATCGGAGATGTGTTAGAAGAGCAATATGTCTCCAGTTTCGATTGAGCGACGATTGGCTTTTCCCCAAGATCTTTCATCGCGAGAATTGTAGCAAGAGCCGAGAAAGCCGGCAATGATGAATGAAGTGCGGACAGGCTGGTTCCCGGAAAAAATGGTAAATCGAGAAGAGTTTGTGGCTCCTCACACTCCAGGCAAGGTACAGAGCTAGAGAGATCTCGTTTCCCGTTATTTTCCCTGCCTTCTGCTGTTCTCTGCACCTTTGCGTCTTTGCGAGATAAATCTTTTTTGGCTCTTCGTCGTTTTGAGTGGGTAAGTAAAGACAAAGTGTCAAGCGCCAAGGCTCTTACAGAACCGGCTGTTTCACCACGAAGGACCTGTCTGCGTACGAAGGACAGGCAGGCACGAAGAGCACTTGGGGGGTGTAGTAACTGGTCCCGTTTACTACACCCCCTGCGGTGACATTGAAGTTCATCAGGAGCCCGGTCTTTACCCCTTGGTAACTGCATGTAGGTCGACAACGGTGCCTCGCTCCGTGGAATACTTCCACCGGTTACGGATGCTGTAGCTTGAACCTAATGCCATTCTTCGTGCCTGCCTGTCCTTCGGACCTGTCTGCGTGCGCCTGCCTGTGCGTGTCCGCACGCAGACAGGGACACGCACAGGCTCTTCGTGGTGCATTCTTGTCGGTATCCATCTGACCTCAACTCCAAGTTACCCACTCGAAACGACGAGGAACCTCTTTTTTTCTCTCGCCCGTTCGTTGCACTCACTGAAGCCGCAGAGGTGTTGCGACACCAAGATCGCCAAGGAGTACAGCTCAGCATCGCTCTTGTTCTTGGTTTATCCCGTACTTCGCTGCTCAACCCTGTTTTCCATTGTACTTGCCAGAATACGACGACAGACAGTTCTTTGCAGCTCAGCCAGAGAGTCATCTCTTGAGTTTTCCTCTGGGCTACCTTGCCTCAAGTGTGAGGAACCGAGTTTGTAATGAGTAACAATGGAATTAACAGTACTGCTTTCCCGTAACCGAATCTCAGGGTACGATTATTACGCTGATCGCATAACGTATATTGCGTAATTGGGAGGTGGGTATATGGAGAACCCGTCTGGATACGGGAAAGCAGCTTGCGGCGAATCATTCGCCGACCGAGAAGCGGAAATTGAGCACCTGATGGGTGATATCGCATCGGGCCAGAATGTGATCATTTTCTCCCCGAGGCGGTATGGGAAGACTTCTCTGCCACATCCTGTGGGACAGCGCCCGCGAAGAGAGGAGCGTTGCAGAGGTAGACGTCCAGCAAGCGGTTCAGCAGATCTTCCTGCGGGAGGCGCACGCATTCCATGACCTGTGGGACATGTTGCCCCTCAAGGTGCGGCAACTGCTCGTGGCGTTGGCTAAGGAAGGGAGATCTCAGGCACAGGTGTATTCCGGTGATTTCCTGCAAAAACACGGTCTGGGATCGGCGTCCAGCGTGCAGCGTGCTGTTTCTTGCCTCATGAACGAGGAGATTTTGGAGAAAATAAACGGGGGATATCACTTCACCGGTGTCTTCTTCAAGCGATGGATCGGGGATGAGTTCGCATGAACGCGTGTTAGGTGAATCTCCTACAGGGCTTCATTCCCCGCCCCTTGGGGAGGGCTTCTTGCAAAGCTCTTGATACACCGTCCGCTTGCGGCG
>JAYEFP010000150.1:0-1987 GCA_034715975.1 Candidatus Bipolaricaulota bacterium
CAGGTTGACGATCAAGAAGAACTTCGAGTTTTCCATGCCCTAGATCCTACAGGTGCCAGGTTTCCATTGTCAAGTAGAGATGGAGCTGGATTGAGCTGTTGACAGCGGTTCGTCGATAGTGTTATACTAGCTTCGCCAATTCACTAGATCTGGATACGGGCTTTCTCGCGGCTTGAGGTCGCGCGAAAGAGACAGTACGGAGTACCGCACGCCCACTAGATGCGGACGGGGTCTGTTCTCGCTCGAAAAAGAGGTGGTCGGCGGTCAAGGAGGAAAACAGTGAAAAGAATATGGCTACTTGGCCTCATCTTGACCCTGCTCATCAGCGTTCTTGCTGTTGGACAGGTAAAAACGCTTTATTGGAACCTCAACACGGAACCCCCTTCACTAGATCCACCGATTTCGACTGACACTACCTCACACCAAGTGATCAAGAGCATCTTCGTCGGATTGACTGACTACGATGATGCGACAATGGACGTCATCCCTGACTTTGCAACTACTTGGGAAGCCTCGGAAGACGGTCTGACCTGGACCTTCCATCTGCGCGACGACGTTTACTGGACAAACGGTCGCAAGGTCACCGCACACGACGTTGTCTACGGCACGATGAGGACCCTCGATCCTACAGTCGGATCCTCGTACGCGTTCGTGCTGTGGATCATCGAGGGCGCCGAGGCATACAACACGGAGACAGGCACGGCTGCTGATGTAAAGGTATGGGCAGAAGACGATTACACAGTGAAATTCGGCCTCAAAAACCCCGCTGGATACTTCCCGGCGATCGCTGGGATGTGGGTTTGCGACGCTCTTCCGATTGAGGTTGTGGAAGAGTACGGTGACGCATGGACCAATGCTGAGAACATCGTTACCAACGGACCTTACGAGCTCGGCGAGTGGGTACACGAGGACCATTTGATCCTCTACAAAAGCGCCACCTACTACGATGTCGCCAACGTCAAGATCGATCAGATCTACTGCTACATGATCGAGGAAACGTCGACAGCGATGACGATGTATGAGGCTGGCAATATTGACAGTACCAGTCCTCCGCTCGAGGACATGGACCGCGTCAAGGCCGACCCCGTGCTGAGTGCGGAGCTAACGATCGCTCCTTATCTGTGCACGTACTACTACGGGTTCAACAACGAGAAGCCACCGTTTGACAACCCTCTCGTGCGCAAGGCGTTCGCCTCGGCCATCGACCGGCAGTCGCTGATCGACTACATCCTCAAGGGCGAGCAGAAGCCCGCGCAGACCTTCACCTGCCCAGGAATCTTCGGGCACATCGATGGTGTGGTCGAAGGAATCGGTTACCCGTATGATCCAGAAGCGGCGAAGCAGTTCTTGGCAGATGCCGGCTATCCGAACGGGGAGGGCTTCCCTGAGGTAACGCTAATGCACAACACCTCGGAAGGACACTCGAAGATCGCGCAGTTCGTCGGTCAGTCCTTCATGGACACCCTCAACGTCACGGTGAACATCGTCAACCAGGAGTGGAAGGTTTACTTGGCGACGTGTCGCGAAGACGCGCCGCAGATCTACCGCATGGGTTGGTGCGCAGACTATCCTGACGCCAACAACTGGGTAAACGAGGTCTTCAACTCCAAGTCGGGCTCGAACTACGCCAACTACAACAACCCTGACTACGACGCGCTCGTCGAGCAGGCGGCACGCGAGGCCGATCCGGCTGTGCGCCTTGACCTCTATCGCCAGGCGGAGACTCTCATGTGCGAGACCGACGCTGCTATCGCGCCGATCTACTTCTACACGACCGTCAATCTGACGAAGCCGTATGTAGTTCGGACGTTCGCCCCACTCGGTGGCGAGCACTGGAAGGACTGGGATATTCTTCCACACTAAGTGAAAGGATCAATAAGTTAAAGAATGGTGGGGTGGCTTCATTGCCGCCCCACCTTACTAATCTGCAAGAGGTCGAAATATATGTTTGAGTTTGTGGTAAAGCGGATATTGTGGGCTATTCCAA